>CAZISK010000206.1:0-10370 GCA_964541355.1 uncultured Candidatus Obscuribacterales bacterium | reverse complement strand
CCGTACGCACGGTGGTGTAGCAGGGAAAGTCCGTGAGGACCTACCTATGCAAATCCGATGTGCTCTAGGCACTGCAGTAAGGACTGAGATCTCAAGGAGGGTAAATTACCTTTGTGTCCCAGCTTCGATGCCCACAACATGCATAGACGAACATTCATATCATCATTAGCCATGTCCTTTCTTTGTCCGATTTCTCTATTAGGCTGTAAACATCCAAGAGGAGAAGAGCCAATGAATATTGAGCCAGAAGTCTGGAGAAAGATGGCGGATGAGTCGCTTGAACAGTTAAAAGAGCTATGTCCTCCCCCGGACGAACCTCGAGCCGATCCGACACTCCTTCAGATTTGCCAGAGCAAGCTTGGTATCACACTTCCGCAAGAATACAAAAAACTGTTCATGACCTTTGGCGTGGGCGATTTCGTATCTGCCGAAGGCGGTGTGTTGGAATTCTTCACCGTTCTAAGTCTAGTAAAGTCGAAATCATACTTGGCACAGATAAAGCACTTCGCTAAAAATGTGTATTCACTGCATCATGACGATGATCCGGAATTTTGCCCATACGGAGGATTTCCAGAAAGAGAGCCAGGAATGCTGAGTTTCGCCCAGCTATCCGGGGATCAGGAAAACCTAATGTGGGGCGGCGTAAGGACTGGTGAGTCCAACCCGCAATGGCCTATCTATGCATTTTTGGCCAGGTCAACAAGCGAGCCCTTCGACAGATTTGATTTGCCGGTCACAACCTTTATCACCAGGCTAATAAACGGGCAAATTAAGGGCAACCACATTCGCTCAGATCGTGTGAAAATGAAGTTCACCTTCGACAACACTAAACCTTGGGATGATGGAAGTGAGGGTCCCGAATACTGGCCAGAGCCTGTTAAGGTTCTTGATTATCTCGAGCCCTGAATTGATTTCACTGCACGGAACAATCCATCGACGAATTCGATAAACAAACAGAATGGGCACCAGTAATGGTGCCCATTTCCTGTCACCATCTACTTCGGTTACGGCTACCCTTGACGAATCTCGAGTTATTCTAGACGAAGCCAGGCTCATTGCTGCTACATGCGTAAGCAACGCCTACACCTCGAGCAACAGAGAGTCTGACACCATCGCCTGAGCAAATCGAGGCATCATCAAATGGTGATCAAGATCGCCAGGTAAAAGCTTCAGCCCTCTGTCCGGTATGTCTAAGGACACCGAAAGGCAGGGGGCTGTGGTTTTGGCTGTGGGCTTTTGTGAGGGAGGGGTGAATAAACTTTTCTCTGCTTTGGGGCATATATAATCAGACTAATTCTCACTTGCTCCTCTCTAAGGCTATGAATAAGAATCTGATTCTGAGAACCGCCACGATCGCTCTTCTGTTGGCAGGTGCGGTCGCCTCGCCTGCCTCTGCTGATGATGCCGACGATCCAGATTCCGCCGCCGAGCGTCGCGTTCAGGCAGCCGAGAAGAGAATGGAGCGTAAGCTGGCCGCAGCCGAGGCTGATGTCGAACTTTACGAGCAAATGGTCCGCATTGCCGCCTGGATCAGCCAGTATTGTATTTGGAATCGACATTGGCCTGAGCCTGGCGATCAGGAGAATGATGCAGTTAGACAGCTCAACGAACTTTGTCCCAACAATCCATATGAAGGCGGAAAGATACAGCAGACAGAAGGTTTCAGCACGGATCCAATCTACCAATACTATTCCGGTCCGACTAATATAGTCACCGGCGCATCGTCAGGATTCGAAGGTGACAGCGTCGAGCCCACCACCACAGCTGGTGCCCTGGGCGATAAGCGTATCAGGATGGCGTTTGATCCCAGCTTAACTGCGGAGCAAGCAAAAGAGTGGTCGGACGATCCGCCGGATGAATGGGAGGCGCCACCGGGCACCATTACGTCGATAGCTAACGGCACCGACCTCGTCGTCATCTGGGGTTCCGGTTCTGACGGAAGGCCAATCCGTGTACCAGGTTCCAAGCGCGTTCGCATTTTTGTCACGAGCGTCAAAATGAATATGACGGAACGCAGCAACTATTGACGCAGCTGTTGTGCCATCTCCATCGGGTTCAAGGCACAGGTCATCTCTATCGGAAATTGATCCTCAGCGTTTGCTGACCGTTACGGGATTATGGATTTCCGTGTCTCACACCGCGGGTTGAGTCATTGTCGCTTAGACGTCCTGTCGTGGGCGCGGGCGGCTGGACCTGACGTCTTTCCATGTCTAACTGGTAGCGCTTTCGGCTGTCTTCGTATGCGTCCTTGATCTCTTTGGGCAACTTGTCTGGGCCGCCGAGACTGTCGACGACGCCGATAATCCAGCGAGGATCATTTTGCCACTTATTCATCCGCACAGCTTCCTGGAGGAGAGTGACTGCTCTTTCCTTGTCTTGTGGTGACCCGGTCTCGGCAAGCCATCCTGCATACCAGAGGCGGATCTGAGTTTTCAGTTGCTCAGGATCATTTCTCAAATTCAATTTCTCTAGTAATTTGCCCAGGAATTTAGGATCGTTTTCATTAGGCATTTTGAGATGATTGTATGCCGCTCGGAGCTCTTCCGGAGTAAAGTTGAGAGAGTCCACCAGCTTCAATTGGTCCTCGAATTTCTTGCGAGTCGCGTCGGTATTGTCCAAGTCTTTCAGCAAATCGGAAAAGCCTTGGCTTGCAGCTTTCATCGGACCGAGGCAGCGGTCGAGATTTTGATTGTTGATTTTCCGAATTGCAGCTTCGGCTCTCATTCGCACTTCTGGATTCTCGCTGTTCAAGCCGTCTTTTAAATGTTTTAGCGCGGCTACCGGAAGTCTCTCCGCCATTTTTTGAAACCTTTCACGATCTTTGAATTCGTTGCTACCCAGCCCCTCCAGAATTTTTTGCACGTCAGCCTTCAGGGCCTGGTCTAAGACGTTGTGCCACAACGATTGAAAGAATCCGAGCTGCGGCTCTTGATCAAATCGGATTGGTTTGTCCTCTGGGTTGCGATCTCCTTGACGTGGTGTTGCCGTGTTGCCGGAGTTGTCAGAGCTGCCACTTGCAGGCGGTGTAGGTACCGTAGTCGCAGCTTCCAGATTCGTAAGCTGGACATGCGCTAATGCGCCACTACAGGTAGGATCACTATCTTGGGATTTGTGAAAGGTGTCTGCAATGATACCGAAATCAAGCTTGTCGTAGACGTCATTGAATGCGGCATTGTATCCCACGTTCTCGGATGGTTGTCCGCATTTGTCGCCGAAAAGATCTGGCGTGTGTGCTCCCATAACGCGCCTCCCTGCAAAATGTTTGTTCGCCAATCGAGTGATACCATTATGCTAGCGCGCAAATGTAAATAAGTTGCAAAAGTGAGGCGCTCCCACGTTCTGCCAATTTGCTATGTTCTCCAAGCAGTATCAGGGCACAAAATGTGGACTTGAAACGACGATGAGGGCGACGCATCGCCCTTCCAATCATGGCTGTAGGGGCGGCGCCATGCGTCGCCCTCATGGCCTCATCGGTGAGGCCCGAGCATTCCGAGTGGCTATGACGCTGGTGTGGCTATTCCCTAGTCTCTTCCCCAGGCATAGTCCAGTTGAAATTGTACTTAACTTGACAGGCGCTGGTGTAACAGTTGCTTAGCAACGCCTGTCACATTCAGGTAGTCGCGTCGGTAAGGCGCTTCAATTTATCGATGATCTCGGGAGGAATCTCATGACAATCAACGAGCATCTTTTGGAGTTTGCCGGACGCACTGTCCATGACTTTGATGACTACGGGATAAAAGATCCGAAGAGCGAAGCCTACAGGATCAGCCTGAGCTACGAAGAATACAACGATGACGGGCTGTACTGGGAAGACAAACTGGATCGCTTTCTCGAGCACGCCAGGTCAGGCTCTGCCGAAGCGATCGTTGTCGGAGCCTGGGAAGATGTTGGTTCGCAGGATTCGGAGTTCATCGTAGAACTTCTGGTCGATCGCAAGGATCAATTGCCCAACCTGAAAGCGCTTTTCTTCGGCGATATTATTATGGAAGAGTCGGAGTGCTCATGGATAGAGCATGGCGACATGGCTCCGCTTCTGGAAGCATTTCCGAAGCTCAGCCACTTCGCTGTAAGAGGTGGTGGTAGCCTTTCTCTTGGCGTATTGAATCATAATAATTTGCGGGCGTTGATTATTCAGTCGGGCGGTCTCCCGCAGGCTGTCGTCAATGAAATTGCCTCGGCAAAACTTCCGAAGCTCGAGCATCTGGAGCTCTGGTTGGGCGAAGACAACTATGGCGGAGATTGTTCCGCCGACGATTTGCAACCGCTAGTTTCGGAGACTCTTTTCCCCAACCTGATTTATCTTGGTTTGAAAAACAGTGAGATACAGGATGACATCGCCATTCTCGTTGCTAACTCTCCTGTGATGGATAAAATCAAGGTACTCGATCTCTCTATGGGCACGTTGACAGACAAAGGCGCAGAAGCGCTACTGGCCAGCCCGAAAGTCAGACGCCTCGAATATCTCGATTTGCACCATCACTATTTATCTACCGATGTAGTGAAACGAATTCTGGCGCTCGGCATTCCAGTCAACCTCAACGAACGTCAGAAAGAGGAAGTCTCTGACGGCGAGGTCTGGCGATTTATTGCGGTCAGTGAGTAGGGGCGCAAAGCCATGCTCGACCTCCGCCCACTAATCGGCACTCATGACGTACTGATGGTCACGCTTGACTCTCTGCGGTACGATGTCGCCCAGGAAGCGCTTCTTGCCGGGCTTACTCCCAACCTGGCGGCGCTGTTGCCGGAGAATCGCTGGGAATACCGGCATACACCTGGAAATTTTACGTATTCGGCGCATCAGGCTTTCTTTGCCGGCTTTTTGCCGACTCCGGGAGAACCCGGTCAGCATGAGCGCCTTTTCGCAACCCGCTTTGAAGGGAGTGTTACTACTGGCGATACCACAGTCGTATTCGACTCGAGCGATATAGTGCATGGATTTTCAGAGCTGGGCTACCGTACGATATGCATAGGCGGAGTGGGTTTCTTCAACAAGCAGAATCCACTGGGAAATATACTGCCGGCGCATTTTCAAGAAAGCCATTGGGATCCGACTCTTGGTGTGACCGATAGGGACTCGACAGAAAATCAAGTGAGGGTCTCAATCGAGATACTCAATAGGTTATCCAACGAACAGCGTCTATTCCTCTTTCTCAACATATCCGCGCTGCATCAGCCAAACTGCATGTATCTCTCCGGTGCGAAGGAAGACTCGAAGGAGTCACAGATGATGGCGCTCTCTTATGTGGACCAACATCTTCCACGCCTGTTCGATCATATGACCAGACGAGCACCACTGATTGCCTTGATATTTTCCGATCATGGTACCGCATATGGTGAAGATGGCTTTGTCGGCCATCGCATTTCGCATGAGACTGTCTGGTCCGTACCTTACAGTGAGTTTATCCTTCCGCAGTCAATTCCTGCCCATTCCATGTCAAACTAGACGGTCTGAATATGAAAGCTGCATCCAACACTATTGCGACAGAGCGAGCGAGCTCGTCACTCTTTGCCGGCGGCGATGGCGGCGAGCGCTACACTACCTATTCCTACTCTTATCCTCATAAAACCGCGTACAGGACGCTGTCACAACCGATCTCGCTCAGCGAATTGTGGAGACTGGAAAAGCGAGATTCGCTGTTCTTGTACTTCCATATTCCGTTCTGCGAGATGAGGTGTGGATTTTGCAATCTTTTTACGACAACCAACCATGCTTCCAGTCTTGAAAGAGAATATCTCGATGCCTTGGAGCGGCAGGCGTTAGCGGTCAAAGAGAGTCTGGGCGAAGCGAGCTTCGCGCGCATGGCTCTAGGTGGGGGCACGCCTACATTTCTCGAGATGCAAGAGCTGGAGAGGGTCTTTGATCTCGCCGCCACCGTATTCGGAATAGATTCACACGATGCACCGACTTCGGTGGAGACCTCACCACATTCGGCGGAGGCGAAGAAGTTGGCGTTGTTGAAACAACGAGGCGTCAAGCGCGTTAGCATAGGCATACAGAGCTTTATCGACTCCGAAGTAATGGCGGTAGGTCGCTCTCAGGCTAGCGCAGTCGTCGAACGAGCGCTTGCTGCAATCAGGGAAACGGACTTCCCCGTCCTCAATATTGATCTGATGTATGGATTGCCGGAGCAGACGGCTTCGTCCTGGCAGTACTCTTTGCGCAAAACGCTCGAGTACAGCCCGGAAGAGATCTACTTGTACCCTCTCTATATTCGACCGCTAACCGGCATCGGACGAACTAACGCCAAAATCGAGAATGACATTCGATTACATCTCTACAGGCAGGCACGCGAAACGCTTCTAGAGAACGGCTATTCGCAGCTGTCGATGCGCATGTTCACAAAAACCAGTGGGTCATCGGAACATCAGGAATATGAGAGCGGGCCATCCTATAGTTGCCAGAATGATGGAATGGTTGGAGTGGGTTGCGGCTCACGCTCTTATACCTCGCGCCTGCACTATTCCACTCACTATGCGGTTGGTAAGCAACCGGTAAAGAGAATTTTGAACGATTTCATCGCCCTTGAGACAGCCGACTTCCTCTACGCTGATTATGGTATCTGGCTTTCCGCTGCTGATCAGAGGAGAAGATTCATTATTCAATCGCTTCTGCAAAGCGAAGGTCTGTCCGTAGCAGCATATCATGCGCGTTTCGAATCATATCCGCAGGTTGATTTTAGAGAGCAGTTTTCTCATTTGATCGATCAAGGTCTTGCAGTGGCGCTGGGCGACCGAATTCTGCTTACAGTGTCAGGCATGGAATGGTCCGATCGCATCGGCTATGATTTTTACTCCGCCGCGATTCACCAATTGATGCAGGAATACGAGGCCTCATGAGCCTGAGCATTCTCTATCGAGGATCTTTATCCAGTTGCAACTATGGTTGCGAATACTGTCCTTTCGCCAAACATCATGAGACCAGGGAAGAGCATGCCCATGATGCCGCTCAGCTTCTGCGCTTCGTCGAATGGGTGAAGAGTGCAAAGCGCAGTGTCTCGGTTCTCTTTACGCCCTGGGGTGAAGCTCTCATTCGCCAGCGCTATCAAAACGCGCTAATCGAGCTGTCTAATTGCAGCTTTGTCGAGCGAGTCGCGATACAGACCAATTTGTCTTGCCAGCTGGACTGGGTTAAGCAGTGCGATAAATCGCGACTGGCGCTCTGGGCGACATTCCATCCGACAGAGACCACGCTGCCGAGGTTTCTTTCAAAGTGCACTCTGTTGGTCGAGGAGAATGTGCGCTTCAGCGTCGGTGTCGTCGGTCTAAAAGAGCATTTCAATGCCATCCGCGCCTTGCGGAATCAGCTTCCCAGGCAAGTATACATGTGGATCAACGCTTACAAGCGCAGCGCCGATTACTATTCTTCGGAAGAGGTTGCCGCGCTCAGTGCGCTCGATCCCTTATTTTCTCTCAACAACCAGTATCATCCGAGCCGTGGTAAGGCTTGCCGAGCCGGCTCTTCGGTCATTTCTGTCGATGGTGAAGGGACTGTCAGGCGCTGTCATTTCATACCCGCGAAGATTTCCAATATTTATGAGGATAGCCTTGAAGCGGCTCTGAAAGATTCGCCTTGCAGCAACAGTGTTTGTGGATGCCACATCGGTTATGTGCATATGGACGAATTGGGACTCTATGATATTTTCCAGGACGGCATACTGGAGAGAATTCCAATCGGCTGGGAGAGAGCAGATTTTTGGGCAAACCAAGATTTGCCTGCCTGAAGTCCGGGAAGATTTAGCTTGGACCTGATTCGAGGACAGCCAATGCCGGATATCGAAGATGGCGAATCGGTTGAGATTCAAGGCTCAGCCAAGGACCCGTACATGTTGAAAAATGTTGGGGGGGTTTATTCCTGCACCTGCCCAGCCTGGCGGACACAATCGCTGCCAATCGAAAGGCGCACCTGTAAGCATTTGAAAAAGTATCGAGGCGAGGCAGCCGAGTGTGAGCGTCTGGGCGGAGAGCTGCCCAGTCCAGCTGTTTCAAGACAAAGACCAACAGCCAAGCCCTCTTCAGCGACCGCGACCGCGAGCGCGGGAGCGAGTGGTGAAGATGTTGCCGGCGAAGCCCCTGGCTTTCTGCTTGCCCATTCCTGGGATAACTATATTGATCTCAGCGGCTGGTGGATGAGTGAAAAGCTTGATGGTGTGCGAGCCTATTGGGACGGAACTCAGTTCATCTCCAGGCAAGGCAATGTTTATCTGGCACCGGAATGGTTCGTCGAAGATCTGCCTCGTGACGTACATCTCGATGGCGAGCTCTGGATCGGTCGCAAGGCCTTTAATCGGACCGTAAGTATTGTAAGGCGACAAGATAAGAGTAAGGACTGGCAAGAAGTCATGTATGTTGTCTTCGATGCGCCGAAGGTAGAAGATGTCTTCGAGGCCCGCATGGCCTATCTGCAACAACTGCTTGATGAGACTCAACCGAAATACGCCAGGCCTCACGTTCAAGAGCGCTGCCGGGATGCCAACCATTTGAAGGATGAGCTCAAGCGTGTCGAGGCATCGGGCGGAGAAGGTCTGATGCTGCGTGAGCCTAAGTCTAACTACGAGGCCGGGCGCTCGTCCACGTTATTGAAGGTCAAGACATTTCACGATGCTGAAGCCAGAGTTCTCGAGTATCTTCCTGGCACCGGCAGGCATAAGGGCCGGATGGGGGCGTTGAGCGTTGAGCTCAAAGACGGAACAAAGTTCGCGATTGGCACCGGTTTTTCTGATAAACAACGTGAGAATCCACCTGCCGTCGGCAGTATTGTTACCTTCCGGTATCAGGAGCTGACCGATCGCGGTGTGCCGCGCTTTCCGTCTTTCGTGCGCGAAAGAAAAGATCTCAATGATCTACCTGACAAACCTATGGATGATGTCATCGGTGGTGCTGCCCGCGGTAGCGTGCAAACCTCCGTCGATGCGGGGGCGATCCCTAAAGATGCAGCCCGATCGCAGTCGGGAAGGAGTGCTTCGGACGACTCGAAGGTTCCCGCTGGATCCGCACAGATGGATGCCACTGCCAGCGGTGCCACAGCCAAGACTTCGCTTCCGGCGCTACCAGCGAGCAACGTCTTGAATTTCGCGCCTCCGAAGTCGAAGAACACGACGGACATGCGACAAACGCCTTCTTCGAAGGATTCAAAACCGCGCTACTTTGAGTTCGTCGAAGACAAGTCGAGCAAATTCTGGAGCATTTGGCGCGATGGGGTCGACGTGACGGTCAGCTATGGTCGCATCGGTGCCAACGGGCAGGAGAAAACAAAGTCATTCAACGACGAAGATGAAGCCAAGAAGTATTACTCCGACATCGTCGCCGAAAAGATCGAAAAGGGTTACGTTGAGAAGAGCGGACCCGGCGGCGACGAGATCGATGACGATTGGGAAGACCCTTCGGATGACATGACTGTCGAAGACGATTGCGATGTCGACGATGAAGATGGTGACGATGAAGACGAAGACGAGGAAGATGAGCAAGAAGCGGAAGAAGAGCTGAATGAGCTGCTGGAGTCCTTCGCACCTCCGCGCCGCCCCTCCACGATGATCGTGTCCCGCGACAAGCGATATCCGCAACATACCACCGCGGGTAGTGTTTATTGCTACTGTCTTGAATGTTGCCCAGCGCTGGAGCCGACGATGAGCGCTTCTTCACCTCAAGTCAAAGTGAGCGCTCCTTCTTCTCTTCCAGTGACGAGCAACACGGCAGTTGCAGCTAAGTCAGCTACGGCGATAGCCACCAAAAATCGCTACTTCGAGTTCGTCGAAGGTAGCGCAAGCAAGTTCTGGTCCATCTGGATGGAAGGTCTCAATGTGATCGTCAAGTACGGTCGGATTGGCACCAATGGACAGGAGAAAACAAAGACATTCACAAATCAAAATGATGCTCGTTCATACTATGAAGATATCATCGAAGAAAAACTTGAGAAGGGCTACGAGGAGAAAGACTGACCCAATGGATTTCGCGCGGGCTGTTAGATGTTTGGTAATATGTCACTTTGGAAACGAAAACTGGTGGTCGTCCCTGTATAAACGCCGATGAGCAAAATCCTAATAGTCGAAGACGACGAAAATCTGTTGGATATGATTTCTCGATATTTGAGGCACGAGCACTATATTGTGGAGACTGCCACCAACGGCAAAGAAGCGTACGCACTCGTCACCACATATAAATATGATGTGCTCGTGCTTGATTGGAATGTTCCCGGAATGACAGGTGTGGAGATCTGCTCGAAGCTGCGTAATAGCGGCAATAATGTACCTATCTTGATGCTAACCGGTCAATCCGCGCTCGATAAGAAAATTGCTGGATTTCGGGCTGGGACGGACGATTATCTGACGAAACCGTTCGACAGTCAGGTCCTGCTCGACAAGATTGCCCAGGCC
>CAZISK010000205.1:0-10383 GCA_964541355.1 uncultured Candidatus Obscuribacterales bacterium | reverse complement strand
TTGTCGAGCATATTTGGTGCAATAACAACCGACGCCCCGAGCGCCTCGAGCTTAGTCCGAATATGAGCGGGCAGATTGGCGATCCCTTCCCTGATGGCGTTAATCGAGGCTTTGCTAACGGCAGGGTGCGATCGATACGGCGGCACCACTGTGATACGATTTTTCATACCGTCTTCTTTAGCAGGGTCAGCTGCCGGCGCGGCGGCAGCTGCTTGGGCACCTGGCTTGGCACCAGGCTTAGTGTCTGTCTTTGCTACAGGCTTTCGATTCTTAATAGTTTCAAGGGCCGCCGCCGCTATCTTCGCCTCAGGAGAATCCTTAAACGAAGCAAGCACTACTTCATATGTTTTTTTCGCCTGTCCGATGCGACCCAGGGCGAGAAAGGTGTGTCCGCTGTAGAGCCAGACTGCGGCTGTTTTGTTACCAAGACTGACCGCCTTGGTGAACAGTTGCTCTGCCGCCTTGTAGTCCTTCTTTTTATACGCGGCCACACCTTCTCTAAACTCTTGTCTACCGAATATAAACGGCGGATTCTTCAGTGTGCCGGTCGAATCATTATCGTCGTCCGCGGCAAGAGCAGCCGGCATCACTATTATGCAGCAACAGGCCATCAACCACGCAGTTTTGAATGCAGACGAAGTTTTCACTAAATTAGCCCCCATGACAGCCGGAACAGCGTATCTCGTAATTACGATACCCATTCTGATTGTATTTAATACTCAAACAAATGCACTTTTCGAGATAAAATCGGACAACTTCAGCCAGGCACAAGTTGACTCTTCTGGGTTAGAGAAGGTATAACTTCCGCCGCAATCAACTCAAGGGAGCGCAGCACCTTTTTGTGCGGCAGTGCACCGAAGTTGGTTATGAACAGAAGTTCTGTCGTGCCAAGCTCGCCATAGATGCGTGCCACTCGTAAAACCTCTTCCGGCTGACCGATAGCGATCAGATCCCTGGACGCCAGCGAGTCGAAAGATCTTTGCTTTGCGTAAAGGCGCGTTGATACGTAGAGCTCCATCGCCTGCCGTCCGACATCAAGAGCCTCACTCCGATTGTCCGCGCAGTGCGCGTGAATGGCAAATCGCACTTCACCACCGCCAGTACCATTTATGCTGCCGGTTTCCTGCTTATATCCTTTCACGACAGGCGCCAAGTCGCCAACGTTTTCCGTCGTCGCATAAGGTATCATCATGATGGACAGATGTTGGCGGGCGACAAATTTGGCCGCCTCCTCACGAAGAATCGCAATCGAGATTGACGGTCGCGGTTTTTGAATTGGCACCACATTCAGTTGCACATTGTCAAAGCTGAAAAAGCGACCATGAAAGGAAAAACGCTTGCCCTTCCAGGCCTCCAGCAGTACTGCCAACGCTTCATCGAAGCGGGCTCGGCGTTGATCCGGATCGATTCCGAAGCCGGCATACTCGTGCTCGAGATAACCAGATCCTACGCCCAACATCAATCGCCCATTGGAAAGCACATCGACCATGGCGAAGTCTTCGGCGACGCGCACAGGATTGTCAAAAGGCAGGACGACAACGGCAGATCCGAGCTTGATTCGTTTTGTCAGTTGGGCAGCGGATGAAAGCCAAATTGCTGGGCGAGGCACAGCTCCATATTCATGGAAGTGATGCTCCGCCACCCAGAAGGAGTTAAAACCCAGTTCGTCGGCAGCCTGAGCTTGCTCCAGAAGCTCCTCATAGAGCCTTTTCAGAGCTCTTCCAGTCTGCTTGGGATAATGATCGGCGACAGTAAAAATTCCAAGTTTCATTAACTGTTCTCGCGAGGACAGCAAATTTTAGCACGATGAATGGAAGGCTGTTAAACTACTGACCAAGGATACAGGGCATGCCTACTCACTGAAGCAATGAAGGTCCACCCATGTCAGAGAAGATACGCCGGCTTTCCGCAATCATAAAGATAATAGCCAACAATCCAGGCATAACTCTCACCGGGTTGAAAGGTCATTTGCCGGACTACGGCATCAACGTCACTGAGCGCACACTCGCAAAAGATATACTCACACTGAAGCAGGATTATCGCCTCTTACCAGACAAAGACAGGCTCAGAAGCGGATATGTGCTGGAAGATGTTTTTACTTTGTCAGATCTCGAAATGAGTCTCGTGCTCGACGCATTGCACATGCTCAGCGGACGTATGGATGATCCGGAGGCCCACGACGTCCTGACCAGGCTGACGGAGCTCAGCACCGTGCGCGGTCACAGCGCCACCACTGGACCGAGAATACGAACATTCAGACAACGCAACATCATGAAGGGAAAAGATCGAATAGAGACGAGCCGAACACTAAAAGAGGCGATTCGAACCCGGCAGGCGATCCGTTTCATCTATCACACCCCGAGAGTAGGAAAAGATGAGAATCTGTCCGGCTACCCGCTTATCATGGTCTTCCACGAACGAGGCTGGTATTGCATCACACGAGACTTGGAGGAGAGAAGCTATCATCCTCGGCGAATAGACCGAATCAAAGAGCTCAAGATAGTCACCGCTCATGGTATCAACCAAGAATTCCAGGAAAATTTCAAAGAAGCCAACTACCTTCTTAACTGCGGCTGGGGCATGACGTATCCGCGCAGTATGAGACAATTGGAGGAGGCGGAGGCCCAACCGCCGATAGTCGCACGCTTCGACAGAACAATCGCGCCTTATATTCTGGAAGCGGTGGAGCGCCACCCGAAAGGGAGAGTAACACCGGTCAAAGACGGCACCGGAGACGTAGAGTTCAGCATCAAGCTCTCGGATGCCAGAGAGTTCATCTACTGGATTCGCTCGTTCGGCGCGCGGGCCAAAATCATTGCGCCACAATCGATCGTCGAGCAGGAACGCGCGGAAATTCGCAGAATGTATGAAACATATCAGGCACTAATTGAAAGATCGTAGTAGTCCTCATTGTGCTGAGCACGACCACTTTAGTACAATTTGACTTGGGTCCGCCCCAGTTTCGACAACTCATTTGCGGGACATCGTGAAAAAAGGAACAGTAGTTAAAATCTCTCTTTCGATACTGGTATCAGTTTTGGTGCTTGCAGGCACCGTTGTGTTCTGGTGGGTACATACACCTTATTTTGCCGTGCAGCAGGTCGCAGCAGCGATCGTGAAGCGCGACCAGGCTACGTTCTACGAATTCGTAGAGGTAAAACATCTCGTCGAGGAATTAACCAACGACCTGCTTTGTCAACCAGCCTACCAGACGCCGGGACTCTCGGAGATGCAGCGCTATGTCGCAGCCGGCGCCGTGCTTTTATGGAAAACAAAAATCGACAGGGCATTGCTCTCAGGAATCGATCGATGGGTTTCTCCGCAGAACAACATTTCCTTCGGTTTTGACGACGATCGAATTCCATCGGAGACTCGCATCCGGAACGCGCGCAGACTCGCTCATCGAACTGCGGCTGTAGACAACCGCACAAATCGCGGCTTCTCCGGAGAAGCAATAGAGATAAGTCTCTGCAATGACAGGGATGAGACTCCCGTAGTTTGCGGTTCGCGCACCACCCACGATACTAAGCTGATTAGTGCGGACTTCAGCCTGAAAGAATTTACCAGAGCGGTTGGACACGAACTCAATTCCGAGCAGGACAATATGAAGCGCCTGGCGGCTCAACGAATGCGCGAGTATGCCGAGAGTCACCAGGAAAAGCTGATCGGACGCCTCTTTTCCCCCCAGCAACAGGGAAGAAGCAATTCTCTCCGGCAACTGTTCACGGAGTACGGATTGTCACACGGCAACGTGAAAAAGATGTACTTTCACCGCGATGATGACAGACAGATCTGCACGGTCGAGTTTTTCTCTCCGAAGATCCAGGCAAATGTGCCTTTCTCGATTGAGCTCACCCCGGTCAATCCATCCGAGATCTTCAGTAAGTGGAAGATCGTGCGAGTTTGGAAGCTCAAAGAGTCACTCAAGATGCTCGGAGAGGATACCGATCAACAGGTGCAATCTCTCGTGAGCTATACGATGCAGGACATAACACCGCAGAATGCCGTGCAACGAACCGGAGAGTTGATCAAGCGGATTGGCGAGAAGGATGTTACAAAACAGCTGCTTCAACAGTTGCGCGGACGATTCGACTCGGGCGAATAGCTGTTTTCGCACAGCTACCGCTCATCGCCCTTCCTTTGAAGTCCAATTTAATTATTCCGCCGATAAATACGGTTATATAAGTCAGTTAACTGGGATAGATATCTATTAGAGGAAGGCACCACGCTTGTCGGAAGCGCAAACTTTACATGGAAAAATCTCAGAACCAGTTGCACACGCTCGAGTCTTTTCTAGATGAAAACGGATCGGTCGGTCTCGACGATGCCGTCGAAATGTGTTTGAGAATCCTGCACGTTCTCGAATACTGCCACGATCGCAACATGACTCACGCACATCTGCGCCCCGATAAAATCGTGATGGACGATGGACATCCGGTCCTGATTGATTTCAGCATGCCGCTCAATGGTACTAACGGCCACTCTCACATCAACTTCATCGAGCTTCCCGAGTATCAGCTCAGCATTCGTGTGGCTGAGCGTAACGACCAGGTCGGCGATGTTACTGCAGTTGCCGGACTTTTCTATTACATGCTGACTCGCGAAAACCCGGGTACCTTGAAGGATCGCGAAGGACGAATGCCGCATCAGCGCCAGTCGGCGCGCGCCAGGTTGCAGGCCATCTCGCATAACAGACTGTTCCTGGTCAATCAGATCTTCGATCGGGCCTTCCAATGGCATTTCTCTGAGCGTTACCAGTCAGCTCAAGATCTAGCCTCTCATCTCGAGCGCTTGAAGGAGTACAGTAAATCAGAGCTCTCCTCATCCAATCTGGACGAGCTGTTGAAAGGTATGCGCAATACCACTCAGGCACAGACTGTGACGCCTCACGAGATGCGATTGCAAACAGCGTTCAACGGACTGCAGATGGTTTTTACCGAACTGGCAACCGCATTGGAGCCGGACTTTCGAGAGATGGAGGCAGGCTACAGGAAGGAAGTTCTTCGCCCTGTTTACACTGCGTTCGTGAAGTTTAACTATAGGCTGGTGAGCGAGGCGAGATTGACTCTCAGATTTCGCATCGAAATTGTCGGAAGCGAGCTCGTGGTATCAGTCAACTCAGACAAGGGCGGCGAAGTGACGGTAGAAGAACTATTCAGAATAGAGCATCATTCGTTTTACGACAGCTCGCCTCTGGAAAAGATCGTCCGCAACTTTCTGGCGATCAACCTGGCACAGCTCCTGACGGCAGTATGAACGGCATTATTGATTGAAGATCAGATCAGTTAGGAGATCATAGATCAGACACGAGATCAGATCCTCCGACTTTGATCAACCGTTCTTTGACGTGTTCGCCAATTAATTAAATGCGCTTTGACGATCGTCCTGCCAGGCGCCCTTCTGGGGCAGGCGCCCGGCAAGCGATCAGGCATTGGCAACCAATTCGTGAGTTTCCACTGTAAGACTGTTCAATACATTTCGTATTTCTTTCACGTCTTCGTGCTCTTCACCAAACTCTTTCAATAGAATAGCGGTCACGCGACCAAGCGTTCTGTACGCATCGGCAGTCTTGTCCAGGGCGGCCTGAATCATTCCGAGGTTGTACAGATAGGGCACGAGCTCCGGACTCATCGAGTCCACTGTTTTTGATTTCAGATCGAGCGCTTTTCTATACAGACGTTCGGCCTTGTAGTATTTACCATTCTCTTCAAATGCTTCTCCAAGAGATAGATAGTCTGTTTCTCTAGTCATTGTTACCTCCTCCTGACGGTGGACGCAGCGTAATACCGCTGGTGGTGCCACCATCGCTCTCTGTACGTTGTTGATTAAATTCGGAAGTCCGCCTAAAGCAATCTCAGGGCATTGGATTACTCTTGGCTGGTTCCGCCTTCCTGGCCCGAAGCGCCGCAATTCACGCTGGGAGGCGTCGGAGGTTTTTTATTGGAACCGTTTAACTTCTATGCCAACATGATAAACAGCGTCTAACCATTAATGCAAGACCGTGTAAGGAATGCATTTTACATACAAAATCAATATATCGATCGTCGAAACTTTGGTCGTATGAGCGTTTTCACATCCTACGCTATCACGCAGTAAGTCAGATAAAATCTCAAACCCGCCATTTCACGCTCTCTTCATTTTCGATTCACTTTGATTTCACGTTCCATTCACCTTCGCTTCACGCTCTATTTATAAACTGGTTCTACAAGTCAAGCGACGGACATTACTACCACGCGGCGGTCGAGAGATTCCTCCATCGACCTGCTTTCCATCGTTCTTAAAATCAATATGAAAGACATTGCATCATATATAGGTAGAGCTAATCGTCGAACAGGAAGCTTCTTAGCTGAGCTGCCAGGAGTTCTTCTCATACTGTTCTTTCTCTTTGTATTTCCAATGATCAACCTTGGCAGCATCGCGCTGCGCTGGGCGCTGCTAGCCGAATCGGCAAGAGACGGCGCGCACGCGGCGGCAACTGCATACACCTTCGACGCCAGCAGCGCTGGCAAGCCTTCCGCCATAGTGTGCGCTCCGACAGCGATCAATGCTTTCAATGCGCGCTATTCCGGTATCACTATAACCAATATAGATGTAGACATTCTGGCAACCGACCTGAACACCCAGGTGGTTACGCGATACGAAGACAAACTTACTACACCTGCCAACACACAGGTCAACATCTACGCATTAGAGACTGCGGTGACCGCCGATCTCGAGCCGCTGCTCACCTATCACGGTCCATTCATATTCAATGTGCCAGGTCTGACCGCTCCATGGACGGCGACCGTGCGCGCCAAAGAGTATGCCGAGAGCCCTCAGGGACTCAATCAATAGCGCACAAGCGATCTTATTTACTAACGGCTTTTTCAGAAAATTTCAGGGGTAGAGTTTGATGAAATCACGACAAACAAGAAGAGCTGAGAAAGGAGCGATGGTGATTTTCCTCTGCTTCTTCATCGGTTTTATCGTATTGCCCACGATCGGGCTTCTGACATTTGAAATTTCCCGCGCCACTGCAATCAGAGAACAGTTGCGCAGCGCCTGCCAGGCAGCATCCCTGGCTGGCGCTGCAAGACTGGCCAGTTCGGACCATACCGATACATTGCAAACACATAACGATGTGGTGGCGGCAGCGGTGCAAGCCTTCCGCGCCAATAACATAAACAGTCTCACCTTATCCGCTGCAGCACAGGTTTTTTCAGCAAATGATAATCCTCAATCAGATCGCTCCTCCATCTTCGTGGAGCTGCTCGATCCGAGCAGCACGCCTGCCAATCAACCGGTCGCTCTCGGCAATCCCAATGGACGAATTGTCCATGTCGTCGGCGCTCACGGTTTGAAACCGGTGTTCGGCGATTTCCTCGGCATCACAGGCCCGTTCACACTGCGCACCGACGGTCACGGACGAGTACCACAACTCGATATCGTTCTCTGTTTCGACGTGTCGGGCTCTATAGACGATCAAACTCCTGTTACGTTCGTGAAGCGCGTCTGGAGTCAATCGCAAAGTAAAGTCATTTACACGATCATTCCTGCAAGAGCAGGTGCACCGACAACTGCAGGACTGGCTTGCGGACGTCTTTTCGACATAGTCAATCCACCCGCGACCGGCAGCAACCTCAATGCCCATTTCCCGCAAAATCTATCCAACGCCTCCGGCAACGGACATTCTCGACCGCTCGATTTCCGACCGGACTTGCGAGGCTCGACCAACAGCGGTAGCCCACCAGGCAACTATCCGAACGGCTCGACCGGATTGACGCACGATTTCACCGATTTGATAGTCAACATTGCCGAAGGCGCCAACGGAACGTTACAGTTTCCGTATACCAGCCCGGCAGGCTACTACTATCCCAATCTCGAATCCATTGTGGAAGCCGCGCGCGGCAATCTGGAAAATGCCACCGTTTTCAATAACGCGCTTTTGAACACGGTGCCGGGACTCGCACTCGTCTCACCAACAGCAGGATATCAGGCCGACTACGCAGCCAACGCCAGATTGAAAATTCGACCGCTTGGCGAAGCGCAAATCGCAGCCCAACAGTTTTTCACCATAATGAACAATAATACCGAGGCCCACTTCGGTCTCACAACCTTCTCCACCGATGCAGGCACGCTTCCAGCAGAGACTGTATCCGCTGCGAATGTGTCGCCTGACTATTCAGCCGCCGGCGACGGCAACTTTCCGCGCCCTGGAATTTCGATAACCACATCGGCAACCAATTACTCCGACATTCTGGGTGTGCTACCAAGTACGGTAGCACATGGCAATACCAACATCGGCGATGCTCTTTTGAAAGCAAAAAATATGCTGGTCGCTCAACACCGGCCCGGCGCCAAAAGAGCGATTGTTCTCTTCACGGACGGGCAGCCGACCTCTCCGGGCACAGGAAACGCACCCTGGGTACATGCCAGATCTATCGCCAATCAAGTCAAGGACCAGGGCATACCGATCTACACCATCGGATTGGCACAAACCACCGCCATTATCCCGGGTGAATGCAATATTCTCAACGACGATCCATCGAGAACCATCAACTATACCGATGAGCTCGGCGTGCCGCAAAGTTACACACCGGGTGCCGCCAACCCCGGAGTCTCCTATATCGCCGGCAACGGCGGCAAATTCTTCCTGGTGACCAGCACCGCCAATCTCAGATACACCTTCGAAAACATTGCTCGACAGCTCGTTCAGCTGGTTCAAGTCGAGAACTGAAGCCCGCACAGTCTCAAGGAGAAAAAGATGTCCGCAAGAATCACTTGTATCAAACAAAAACGGAGGAATAAAGGTCTGGCTGCAGTTGAACTCGCCTGCGGCTCAGTCTTCCTGCTCGTGCTCACGTTATTCGCCATCGACATCACGGTATTGATGCTCGGATACGAGCTCAATGACAGAGCATGTCGTGATGCATGCCGAGCTGCCGCTCAGCAAGCGTCGTCGTCAGCCGCGCAAAATGCAGCCTCCGCCATTCTCAGAACACACAGGGCAGACGGCAACTTCGTCACGGATCCGACGCTGTTGACCGGTCCAACCTACTTCCAGTATCAGGATTACGGCGGCGACCCCACAGCCGGCAACCCGATGGTGACCGTGACGACAGAATGCCGCGTCAAAACCCCCGTTCCGCTCGCTTTCGTAGGCTCTATATTTGGGCACGATGGCTCTTGGCAAAACAACTCTTGGACGTTTCGCAAGCAATATACATTTCCAATAGTCGCCTTCAATCTGGTTCTTCCTTAAAACACCGCTACTTCACGCACATTTCACGCTCAGTTCACTCTCATTTCACGGTACAAAATTATATTGGTAGAGCGAACCAAACACATCGCAACCCTTTATTTTCACAGCAAACAGCCCTGGCTATCAGGCAAAGAGGAGATGACAGAAAAATCGAAGGCGTATTAAAGCGAACGTCGGCCACAACTGCGGAAAAACGCCCCGATCCGAAACTCATATCTTCAAGCTTGAGCCTAGTTTAGAGCCGCCAACAGCGGCTCTAAATCATTTTGCGGTTCAAACACCTCGCGAGGCCGAAGTCCATTAATCAGGAAGACCGTCCGCTTAGCGTGTATATCTCCAATCAAAAAATGTTGAGTAAAAAAACGCAATTGGCTGCCAATCTTGACCTTCTATTCCGCATCAGGTAAAAACTTCAGTGTGCTAAGCCAGCTCCTTGGGTATTAAATCTAAGGGACCTTCGAGCGATTAAGGCTCGTTGGTCTGGAAGGAGACCTAGTACCCGCACCGGAGGTGGAAATTGTCCCAAGAAGATTCTTCCAAGAAGCAATCAGCGCTTTTGCATGATGCAACAATCACGCCGCGTGATGACAGGCGCGATAGAGGCAAGACGTTGCGCGCATCTATAACGCGGGCAAGCCATGCCGGCTGGAAGGCTCCGCCCGACAGGAGGAATCCGATTGAGCTCCTTGAAGAGTCCAACGATGGACGAATTAGCGATCTGACGCCGATTCGCTGGGGACGCATGATGGCGTCGCCTTTCACGTTCTTCAGGGGTGCGGCTGCACTGATGGCCGCCGATCTGGCCCACACTCCTTCAACGAACGTCTATGTTCAGGTCTGCGGAGACTGCCATCTCCTTAACTTCGGGGCTTTCGCCACCCCCGAGCGCAATCTCAGCTTCGACATCAACGACTTTGACGAAACTCTGCCGGCTACCTGGGAATGGGACTTGAAGCGTTTGACGGTGAGCTTCGTCTTGGCAGCACGGGATAACGATTTGAAGCCCAAGTTCGCGGCCGCCGCGGCTCGCGCCGTCTGTAGCGCATATAGAGAAAAGATGGCTGAATATGCCCGCATGAGCATTCTCGATATCTGGTACGACCGCATCGACTGGCAGCATGTGATCGCGTCGACGACCAGCC
>CAZISK010000204.1:0-10386 GCA_964541355.1 uncultured Candidatus Obscuribacterales bacterium | reverse complement strand
GCAATCAAAGACCTGGTATCTTGATGACGTACCGATACCCCAGCTTTTTGATATAGGAACCACGTCCCACCTTTCGAATACGCACTGCTCAAAACTGGGTCATGAACAAGAATCTCTTTTCAACAATCGCACTAACAGCTTTCGCCTCGATGGCCTTTCTAACAACCCAGTCTTGCCTGCATGCCAACGAGTCAAGAGCCGGTGATCCGGCGCTCGATACCACCAGCGTCAACGGTTGGATCGTAATCGGTACAGATGGAAAAACGCACAATGATTTGATGGCAAGCACCAGGGATGCGGGTCGCGGGAAGAACGTTCTTGCATGGCGGATTGTAAGAGGCGGACCGCTGACGGTGTTGGCTCATCCATCAAGCACCACAGACTTCCAGACTCTGGAGTTCGACATCTGGTCCAGCCGAGATTCGGTCGCAGCCGTCCAACTCGAAGATATCGACCATGCCAAATTTCATAGCCCCGTTCCTTTGTCGGCCAACAGTTGGAAGCACGTAAAGTTAGAGCCGCACGATTTCAAGATCAATGATGACTCACCAGTCAAGAAATCTCGTCTCGAACCAGAGAAGCTTGGAAACGCCTTCTCCTTTGTCGAACTGGGATTGCTTCTCAAAGCAAAAGAAGACAACTTGCTTAGATTTGACAATGTACGATTGAGTCGCGCAATTGTAAAAGGGATGGAGAGCCTACCTCCAGTCATCAATAGAAAGTTGATAGTGACGAAAAACGTATTAATAGATCATCCAGTCGTGATAGAACCTGGCGGCTCACTGACAATCACCGCACCGCAAGCGAAGATTTTTTCAAACATAGTAGTAAAAGGCGGCAGCCTTGCTTTCAACGGCACCTGTATCAACGCAGAAGGACGTCTCGCTCATGATCTGTCGGTGAAGATCATAGACGGTGGCAAACTTTCGCTGAAGAACGCTCAATGGTATGCTCCGTTCATGTCTGCGCTTGACGTCGCAAAAGGCTGTCGAGCGGACTTTGTTAAGGTTCGCTTCAATGGCAGCGGACTCACAACTACTCTGGAGCCTGGGGCCACAGTCCAGCTTTCAGAAGTCGAAAATCCTGGTGAATTTGTCATTCCACCCGGCAGCCGTGTGACTGCTAACGCAAGCCAGGGATTGCTTTTCTGGCTGATGTTCAACTCAGAGAATCCGACCACCATTCAGTTTCCCTCAGACAAGAGTATTGTGAAAAATTGGCAAGCCCCTGAGGGCTCGAAGATTGGCTTGACCGTCAACAATTGTCGCAACACAATGTGGGCCATCGTCTCTGCTTCCGGATCCACATTAAAGGTTGAGCGAACCAAACTTCGCGCGGTCGGACTTTTGATCAGCAAGCCTGGACCATTCGTGGTATCCGGAGTTCGAAATAAATCAGCATCGCCACTGCCAGCCGGTCTCAGCGATCGAAAGCTCGATCTGTCCAACTCATTTGTAGAGACGTGGAACTTTTACCCCTGCCTCGAAGCACAGGTTTCCATCGAGAACTGCATCTTCGGCGAGTTGATGACGTTCAACAAGTCGAAAGTAAAGGTAGAGCGCTCTATCTGTGACGCCACCGGCGGATACATTCGCTCGAGGCAAGAATCTTCAATTCTGCTCCACAACTCCACCTTCGCGTGCCCAGTAATATCTGACGAAAAGTCTCGTATCACAGTGGACAACTGCAAGGTCAACGGCGCTGTTACCGCGTGCGGTCGCTCGTCGATCAAAGTCATTGGCGGACGACTGGCAAGCCCGCCTCGCAGCCTTGACCAAGCCCGAATCGAGCACTAGACCATCCGGTCGAATGAAAAGTTATATCGATATCGGTTTAAACTAAAGCGCTTCCCACAGATCAATTACCGGCGGTCAAAAAACACGACCCAGTTAGTCTGCTTGTCGGTCTGTGAGCGGTCCTGTCCTATAGTTACCAGGTCCGCGCACTTCGGATCTCGGTACCATCCTTCATCCCACCCTCCCATGTCGGTATAGAGTGCATTGGCCACGCCTAGCCCGGCAAGATCCGAATTGAATTTTTGATGCGTCACGCCGGTCATGCTTTCAATCACGCCGGACCTTCCATCTTTGAACTTAACTATCCCACGCATAATTTGAGAAGTCTTCTTATCCTTAAAAGAGGTCGGCTTTCCGTCTTTTACTATTTGAAACTGTTGAAACAGTGAGGCCTTCTCATTTCTCAATGACGAGACGAACGACTTCGTAAAGATCGATCCGCTATTGGTCGATATGATCGTAAAGTCGCCATCACGGATCAACATGGCGCCGCCAATCGGTTTCGAAATTCGAGAGACATTCTCGACTTTGCCGTCTTGAGCATAAATACCGACGATTGTACCGGTGGTTGTCGTAAATGCAGCCGGGGCGCAAAACTTGATCTTGTCATCGCTTTTGTCCGGTCGGCTAGTTTTCCAGCCAACCTTCAGATCGTTGTTGGCGTAAAACGTGTAGTTCGTCCCGCTCGCTCCCTTCAAACTTTCGACGGATAGCCCCTTCCCAAGCGCCGATGCGGGGGTAAAGAGCAAAACCGACAATAAACTTGTCCAAAGAATTCTTTGACCGACTGAACGATGCACGTTGTCACCTCATCTCAAAATTCCGACAGTCCATAAATCCTACCATCGTCTCTGTTTTCAGGGCACCTTCGTCGTAAAGCACCAAATTTAATCTAGATTTTGAACCCCATTTCAGTAGTACGAAGACCAAAACAACCGAGCGCCTCCTACGTCATATAGCCGCTCGTCTAGCCGTGCATCTCGATCGACTATCTCTAAATGCCGTCAGCGAGTAACTTTTCGGTTCTCTGTTTATTCATCAATATCATTAGCAAATGCCTCGACTGTGTAATTACACAGCGTCCGAAAGCATGATTATGCCACGTACTTACCCGACTTACATGGAAAAGGGGAGAAACTATGATTCACATGTTATTCGATGCGCAACCTCAGCTAACTTCACTGAACCAATCCCTTCGCATTTAACTTGGATGAGGAATTTCATTGTGCGTGAAGAGTTCAAAGACACATCAAATAAGAATGATGTCTCCAATACGTTCAAGCTCAGTTTCACCGATATCAAACCTGTTCCGGTGAGCGATGCAGATAAGAGCTCTAAGTCAACATCCGAGACTGGGTTTCTCACAGTGGACAGTCTGTTTTGCAACGCGGACATCGAGAGACGACAGAAGGACAAACCAGGCCAAACAGCTTCCGGTACAATTCCCGACGTAGTAAACGACTACTTCGAGGGCATACACAAGCGCTTCTCTAAGAAGGAAGACACTGGTAAAGAGGAAACGAAAACCGTTAAGTGGAACGGAGACACCATAACCCTAAAGTCGAAGAGTGGTGTCAACACCTACTACAACAGCAAAGATGGGGAGTGGGACAGCAAAGACGGTAAGACATGGGTTCGACGAGACAGCAACGACCGCGACATCTGGCACGGAACAATCAAGATCGACGACAAGGACAATGTCACCGAGGAAGGCACATCGTTCGGCATGAAGCAAGTTTGTTCAAAGGACGGCTCCTCGACAAAGTCGTTCAAGACTTCCGACGGTAGTGACGTTTCGCTTAAGACCGACAAGAACGGAACGCTCGAGTTCAACGGGAAGAAGAAGTGGACCAGCACCGACGGCGGGAACTCCTGGTCGGACGGTTCGAACATCTGGCGTGGCACCATAAGAATGGATCAATACGGACGATTGATCAGATCCGATTCCTCAAGCGGAGTTACCGACGTCCTTTACCGCTCGAAGGAATCGCAAGCGATTTCGGACAAGATGGATCAGATGGGCAAAAAATATAATGTCTCATTCGGCGAGGCCGCCAAAGACTATTTGTACCAATATAAAGATGCGGAAAGCGATTCGTACAAAACCGTGTCGACAAAACTTCGAACGCCGACAATGCAAGAGCTCAATACACTTGAAGGCGCGCTCAAGAAGTATAGCCATACAGCCATTTCCGGTATGGAGTTCAATTTCATATCTGGAAACGGTGACGGCAAAAAAGTGTCGGAATGGGGATGGTATCACTCCGGCAACGTTGGAAAACCCCAAATCTACTTCGGTCCCATCAATCACAAATCAGCCAATGGTTGGGATGCATTTGAAGGAACAGCTCTCCATGAAATTGCTCACCATCTCCAGACCAACAGGTGGAGCGCTGACGGCGCGAAAGCTGTACCGGACAAAATCATGAAATTCTTCGGCGCGGAATTTAACGGCGATAAGAGCTCGAATCGCCTGAAAGACGCAGAAGGAAAACTCTGGGAATACTCGAGCACTCGCACAAAAGATAAAGAGGGTAGTTGGTACTATCAGAGTCGCTGGTACCCAGTTGTGGATGGCAAAATGGTCAAGGAAGACACTCGCGCCCGCACCACTAAGCAGATGTATGACAGTCTGCCTGCCGATCGAAAGCCCTGCACCAAGTACTTCACCGCTGCGTCCGAGTCACATGCAGAAGCCATGGCCATGTTGCTCCAGGATCCAAAGCTCCTCAACGAGCGCAACAGCGAATTGTACAAAGCGGCGCGTAAGTGGGATCAAGATGACATTAATGCCAAGCATGGATTCACGGTCGACGAGTCCGATCGAAAAATTCCGAAGATGATTCGGGGCGCCGACGGCACCGTTGTTGAAAACACGCAGGCAAACCGCGATAAAGTGTCGAAGATGGAGCGCTCCTGGTCGGCCTCATCCTCTAATTCGAGATCTCAAATCAGATTCGATAATATTGACACGAAAGGCGGCTGTCCGTGCTGCGCCATATAGCGAGACTCAGTTTCGATACCCGGAATCGATCCGGTCAAGCTTCCGTAACAGCGCCGGCCAGGCATATGCGCCTCCAGCTTCCTTTGTCACTGCCTTGATCTGCTGCATAGCACCGGCAATGATTCGCTCATCGACAGGAATCAGTTCTGATCCTCCGCTTTGCGCCTTTACCTGAATCTCACAGCATCTTTCGAAAAGGTACATTTGAACGAATGCATCAGGAATGTTTTCGGCTACGGTGAGCAATCCATGGTTCCTTAGCATCAAAAACTTCTTGTCGCCCAGATCCTTAACGAGTCGAGGCTTCTCGTCATCTCTCAGGGCGAGCCCCTCGTAATCATGATAGGCAAGCGAGGCCAGCACCACTATGGACTGTTGCGAGATTGGGAGAACACCGTTCTTTTGTGCTGATACTGCGACACCATTAGTGGTATGGAGATGCAAAATGCAATGAGCATCGGCGCGAGCTGCATGTATGGCGCTGTGAATTATGAATCCAGCAGGATTGATATCGTATGGACTATCAATCACTTTGTTACCGGCAAGATCCACCTTGACCAGATTGGAGGCGGTAATTTCCTCGAACAACATTCCATAGGCATTGATCAGAAAATGATGCTCAGGTCCAGGCACTCGCATCGAGATGTGCGTAAAAATAAGGTCGTCCCATTTTTGATGCGCAATCATGCGATAGCATGCCGCTAAATTGACACGTTGCTCCCATTCCTCTGAGCTAACCTGCTCTTTGACCGACCGCACCGAATTGGCAGATGAAACCATGGCATCTCCTCAACTACACCTGTTGAAGTGACTGATCTTCTCATATGCTTCCTGGAAGATCATTAGCGCTTCGGACCGGCGGTCCAGGTGGCACGCCCCCCGGAGCATCCTCAAGTCACAACAATATCTCAACAATACTTTCCTATTCTATTTCTTGCGATAGGACTTTTGGTTCGGCGAATAATTGAGGGAGAGACGCTATGCTCAGCCAGGTCAACAGTTTGGACAGCATTTGGACGCCTACAACGGTAACAGACCGGTCACAGCAGCATGTAGAGGATGCTGCGCAGGTGGCTTTGTGGACGGTATTTGATAATAACGGAACCAATTCGTTTGAGATCGTTTTCGACACTGACGACTTCGGCGATACGTTCGATGTTTTTCTCAATATCGAAGATGAGCAAAACGTGGTTTCGAACGACCCGGAGCTTGAGCTACCCTCATGGAATCGCAGCGTCTAGACGCGCAAAAAGCATTTTGAAATCCCAATGAGCGAAAAGTCAATAACCGACCATGTCCCTAAAAGGCACACCACACCGGCGTTCCTGCGTAAACACGCAATAAACTCTTCGTGTTTGCGAATGCTAAAAGTACCATTGTTGTAACGTTTGAGCATTACTATCGAGATAACAGCCGCGGAGAGTCGTTCCTAAAATTGACAAGGAGATCGAACATGATGTCGGATTTTTTCGAAGTAAGCGCCAACGCGGGGAATCCTGAATACAAACAAGAGCTACTGGGCTTCGCTCTTCATCCGAATCCCAAACTTAGAATTCGAATTGCCGAAAACCCGTCCGTACCAACTGACGTGCTGGAGCTTTTGAGCATTGATTGCGCTTCAGATGTGCGACTTGCAGTCGCGTTGAATCCATCCACTCCGGTGGACATAACTTGCATGCTGGCCTACGATGAAGATCCAACAGTTCGTTTTGGTCTGGCGGAAGATTATAACGCTCCGATAGGGGTTCTTAAAATTCTCGCCAAGGACGAAAACGCGTATGTCTCATGCCGAGCGCAAAGGACACTCGAAGCGTTGATCGATATGGCTAGAAAGAACAACGGCACTCCATCCAACTCAACTCTAGAAATCGAACATTTTTTTTCGTTGTTGCACTCAGTTGCCCCTTCAATTCCAGTGGCATGCCCCTATTGAGGGGAATATGATTGCATCGACCACGCCAAGCAGCATTTAGATTCAGAATTGTTCTGGTCAAAAAAGTCGGATTCTCAAATGGCTATGAATCCACATTTGACAGGGAAACCAGTATAGTGCCACTGCCATGAACGGTTTGAATATTCGATCGCTTAGGTTCGCCAGGTTCTGACAGCTTGCCTCAATCTCGTGACGTATGGATGAATTGACTCGCCGTAGCATCGGTATCGGTCGACCAAACTCGTTAGAGAATGGCTTCTGCCACTGAGTTTAGTATCAGCAAACTAAGCGTTGAAAAGAAAAAAGGGTGACACTATCGGCGAAGCCTGCTGATGGCGGCGTAGAGACATTAGTAGAGATCAGATGCCGGCATCAAGGCGGAACATCTCGAAAAGGTCTTCGACCGCTCTCAGCAAGTGCGCCCCCAGCCCATTCGTTGAAGAATCTCCGGTTATCCAATATGGAGCTCGACTCGACCAGCCTCCCGCCTGACCTGTCGCGCGGGAGCAGTCATATCAAGCCCATTTCTTCAAACATCTGATGGAAAACAGCTTCCAAACCAATGCCTCTGGCCAGGAAGCGACAGGATTTCGGACCACCATAAGAAGACTCTCTCTGGGAGCCAGCTTTCAATCTCTAAACCGGCTTGGAGAAATTTATTCTCGAAAGAATTGGAGTTTATCCGGGTTTCACTGACCTTCGTCGTCGAATTCTCGATTCAAACGAAGGTAACGATCTCTTGACATCCCGGATTTACTAGACAATTGGGTGGTGCTTTTCCCATCTTTCGGTGGAATTAGTGGGAATAACCGCATAACCGGCAATATCAAAGGCTTTTTAGCACCAAAAAGTTCACAACGTCCAAGTACAGTGACTTCAGTCAACCCCGGCTTACTATTTCGCCGCCCCGGCGATTCTAGCGCCCCGACTGTTGCAACTTCGATCAAAGCACATCTACCACCCAACCACTTAATGGACTTGCGAGGCACGACCATGGGGTCCTCCATTCTAGAAAACACCACACCCTCACCAGAATCCGATACCACGAAACCGGCACCGGCTCGATACTCGACGGATACGCCCACGACGACGTCCACACAGACCAAGGACGATACTACGTCGACCAGCCAACAAGGCGGGCTTTTCCTGTCGTCCAACTTCGGCCCGTTTGGAGACGCGCCCGCCGATCCGGCCCAGACGCCTGTCAAGGCGGAAGGAAGAGACGGCACCGTAGGCGGTGATCGAGCGCCGCTCAATATAAATGACATAAATGATATTCCAATCTTTTTCGTTCTCGACAACCGTCCGAACACCGGACAGAAGTTGGCGCCGCCAGTCGGTTTGCACGATAGCGAGAGAACTACTCCTCTACAGATCACCGATGCCAAGGGCAGAGTAATCGCCACTGATTCCGGCAGCAAGGATATGAAATGGTCGGTCAGCAAGAATCCAGAGACTGGCAACATAGAAACTATCAACTATCCAGACGGAAAGGTGAGGACTCTCAAGCACGAAAGCGGTCAACTCTCGAGAATTGAAACGCTCGAGAAAGGCTCCGATGGTAAGCCAAGCCGGACAATTTTCACCCGCGATGCCTCAACCGGGAAATGGTACGCGGAGATCGGCGGATTGAAAGCCGAGCTTCCAGGCGATATCCAGTTCTCCAAGGATGGAGTACTTTCCTTCCAGATGGATAATCAGGGCAAGTGGCGCTCTGAACGCCCGGATGGAACATCGGTCATTGAGCGCACCATTCAATCAGGCGCTCGTGTAGCTTTCAACGACGATAACACAGTTCAAACTATAACCAGACCCGATCAATCACGCGTCAATTGCATTCGCACCAAAGGTGAGCTCACCCAGATCGACGAATTGGGCGCCGATGGCAAGACGGTTTCGTGGGTCAAGAATGGTGAGAAGTGGGTTTCCAACACCACACCGCCGCAAGAACGCACCAAATTCGAAGTCAACGACAACGGCAACATCAGCTACCTAACCGCGGATAATGTGAAGCACACTATCACCGGCGGTGGCATGGAGCTCAATCAGAAACCCGACGGTTCTGAATTCCAATTCGACAAAGAAGGCAGATTCACCGATCTCAAAGACGTAAACGGCCTCAAAGTCAGAGGTATTCAATATCATCCAGAAACCGGTCAGGTCACAAAAGCTCAGGTCGGCACCGCCGAAAGCGGTCGCATCTTTATATACGAAAGAGAAGGCACCTCCAACGTCTGGAAATACACGGTTACCGACGGCAGCGGCACCGTAGTCCAACAGGATCGCTGGAACGGAGATATCTCGGTCGGAAAAGATGGAACTTACGCCTACAAGGAGGATCCAAAGCACGGTCGCAACACCGATGGACTGTGGGCTGTGTTCAAACTAGACGGAACTCAGTATCTCTTGCAGGACAACGGCAAGGGCTCCCAGGCTATCTTCGATATGAATCGCAACTTGCTTGCGATGCAACGTGAAAACGGCACTAGGCTGGATGTTGCAAGAACCAACGGTTTTGCCACCACTATCACCGAGACGTTGCGCAACGGCGAGCAGGTCAAGTACGTGCACGATCCGGCAAGCGGCACATATCTGCCCGACAAAGCCGGCTATCGTCCAATCAAGAAGTTGGAGGCCACCGGCAACGGTGTCACCAAGATCACCGACATCAACGGCTCTGTTCAAACAATCAACCTGGATGGCTCATCCGTCGTTAAGAACGAAGACGGTTCGGTCTCGGAAGTCGACAATCAAGGTCGAGTCATGCGCACCACCTCCAAAAGTGGCGATGTAGTCAGATCGTTCAACTGGGACGGCACCAAACTGGTATCAGTGAGCGAAGTCCGTAAAGGCGCCGGAGACAAAACTAGCCCCGGCGAAACCCGCACCATCTCCGGCAAAGATATGACCGTAATGCCGGACGGCACCATAAAATACGTCGACGCCGACGGTCAAAAACTTTCGACGACATCAGACGGGTCCTGGCAGGCTTGGCAGACTATCAAAGGCAAAGACTATCTCGTCAGAGCCGTAAATCCCAAAGGACACATGAGAACATTTGTTCGAGACGCTGATGGTGAAGCGATTTCGATGACCGATTCCAAGCCCATCGACAAAGGACAACAAATAACTGAAGAGTTCCGGCGTGTCAACGAGAATGGCAAGTGGACGGATTCCTGGGCAAAAGTCGATAAGGAAGGCAAGATCACCGCACGTCACAACGTGCGCCTGCTTGACAACGGCACCTACAACTACATCGACAGCGCCGGCAAAGACAAACTGGCGAAGGTCGGTGATCGGGGCTGGGAAAGCGGCTTCTCGGATAGCGTAGAGGAAGCTCGCGCCCGCCTGACGGAGTTGATGGACAGTCACCTCGACGAAGCTCAGAAAAAACGTTTTCAGATCATCCTCGATCGCTTTGAAAAACGCGGAAAAGAACGCGTCGAAGCGCAGATCGCAGGCGGTCTTGATGGCAATAAGTCACAAGAAGAGTGGGATCAAAAAATTGCCAAGTCCTACGATCACCTGGCCAGTATGTTGAATCCCAACGCCCAGGGTGCCACCTACGACCTCAAGACGCGCGCCAAGCTCGTCGAAAACGCAGCGTTTGCAATGGCATGTCCAGTCAAAGCCAACGACCAGGGTAACTGGGG
>CAZISK010000203.1:0-10494 GCA_964541355.1 uncultured Candidatus Obscuribacterales bacterium | reverse complement strand
GAATGGTGGCACACTACCTCAACCTCGAACCATCATTCAGTCTGAGCACGATTGACTTTGCCCACGCCCATTTCGATATGGGCTTTCTTCGCAACCTGATGGCCAGGTTCGATCAAAACCTGAGCGTGCTGGCAGCACCACCAGAGCTGGAGGACGTCGGCGACATATACGCTGCGCAGGTGCAAGAGATCCTCTTTACGGCAAAGCAGGATTTTAGTTTTGTTGTAGTCGATCTGCCCAAGAATTTGCTGGACGAACGTGCCATCGCGACTCTTGATGTCGCTGACTATGTGCTGGTTCTGACGGAATACACATGGTCGGCGATCTTAAATGCTCGTAAGTGTCTTGATACGTTCAAGGCTCACTATAATCAAGAAAAACTTCTCCTGTGCATCAACAAATCGGAGTGGTTGCCTCAAGATGTCTTGAGTGAGTGTCGTTCAAATCTGAACTACCAGGTCTTTCACGAGATTCCGAATGATGGGCGAACTGCAAAGTGGGCCACGAATCAGGGACAGATCGCGCCTGGTCATACGCCTCTTGGAAAATCGCTCGATTCACTGTCTCGTAGAATTGCTGGTGGTGAGCAGCTCTTGCTCACCACGAAGAAGACTAAGACCGAACAAGCCGGCTTTAGGCTTCCTGCAATTTTTGGACGCAAATGAAAATATGAGTTGACCCTCCTAATTTGGAAAAACGCTACGTAGATTGACAACGTGGTGAATTCGAGGACTGGTTTTTATGAGTAACGAAGTTGGATTGATTATAGGTATATCCATCTGCTTGACTCTATTCACCACGCAGTTCGTGATCCTGGCGATTCTAACCAAGGGGCCAGTATGCAACAGGCAACCGATCGCGGGAACCAGCAGTGGTAGATTCTCTCGGGTGACCGAGTATAAGAAATCGAGATAATCGATGTCATAAGTATTCTCGTGCAAGATTCGGACCCTCGAACTGACTGCAGTCCCAACGATTCGTCCCACGAAACGGTCCCCAGTGTTTTGGACAACCGCTCGAGATAGGGCTTGGCTCAAAGTGCTTGCTTTGTTTTCTGTAATGCTACAAGCTCGCAGCTGGCAACCAATAGTCCGGTCGGAATCAAGCACAGCAACAACGATATACCAATGATGTGTGGGACTGCCATCACCAGGTGATGAAAAGCCAGGTTGAACTCTTCGACTGTTTTGTAAATGGCAGGCGAGCAGTCCCAGAATCCCATGGCAATAAAGAATATGGTGAAGTATGAAAACACGAAGTTCCACAATACTGCGAATGTCGTAGCGTAAATCGGCTTTGCCAGGCTCTTTTGCCACGTTGCCAGTAAGGAAAGCTCGAGCGCCAGGACTGCTCCTACAAGTGCGACTAAAACTGGCATCAATGCGAAAGCCGCGTACCAGTATGAAAGCGGTACGCCCGGATCGAGCGTGGACTTTTGAGCATTGATAAGTTGGAAGGAGAGAAGGGCAGAGATAATGGCGGGTGAGCAAACCAGGGCAAGAAATAGTCGAAGTTTTGAATTAATGAAATCGAATTTCATGCCCTTGCCCTCTGGAATAAATACGTTTCATCCCAGTCTATGATGTTCCTCAGGTAGGTCGGCCCGAGTTGGAACAGTTCGATAACTGTTGTTCCTGGATTAGCAGTGCAAGAATCGACGAAAGGGAATCCTAATTGACCGTTGGGCATTTGTTAACGGTTTCAGAAATACCTAATTGATCTATTTCAGGTTGCCGTTCATCTTTGTCATTCTGTTCTGTCCGTCAAAAGTCGCGATTATGCTGCTGTCCCGTGGTCCCAGAATCGTCACGTCATCACCGGACTCACGATGCGATAACCCGTAAGCTCTACAGTATCCGATAAAAGCCTCTCGATGATTGAGCACGGGGACAGCGGACACAACCTGAAGAAACATCGTAGAAATTCGGATAAGAGGCTGCTCCTCAACTACGTTGAGTCGATTGTCGCTGATTGCGATGGCGGCTGCCCCATGGTCGAATGGGCTCTTGTAGTAAGCCTGATAGTTGAGCTCTCTGGAGACAATCATTGCCAATACATCGGGAGTGATGTCGACAAGTGGGGGGCCCAGGAGCGGTTCCATGGCAACTTGCGAAGTACTCGTGAAAAGGTTGATACCGTATTTGGTGCCGAGTGATTGAACCTTGTCCTTCAATTGAGCGTTCGCGGCCGTCAGGTTCATGTGTGGATTGTTCCACGCCCACAACCAGGACATATCCGGGCTGGCATAAGATCCAAGCAGATGGCCTTCGACTGTCAGCTGTTTTCCCAGAAAACCACTTTTACCGAAAATGAGTTTGGCTTCGGAAACCGTGTAGTTCCATTGAGCGCCCTTTGCGTTTGATTCCAGAAAATCGCTCATGCGCAGCTGAAGGTCAAAGGCGTAGGCAACATGCTTATGATAGAGACTCAATAGCTTCGCAGAGTCTTCGTCGACTTCGCCGTTATTGGCGTAACTGAAATTGAGATTGCATTCGCCATCCGCTGTTATGGCGATTCTCAATCCTTTGAACGCATCGATTTCGCTCAGCTGTTGACGAACGTTCCAGATCTGTCTGAGCAACGAATCTATTTCGTGGTTGACAACGATGCTGCCAGTCTGCCTTCTACTGAAGTCACGTAAAACGATCTTAACGCTGTAGGTTCCCCCGTTCACTGCTTCCAGGTCGAGGCACACCTCCTGCCATGGATCGGTCTTCAAATTAGCGAGCTCGAAAATTTTGGTTGCCAGCGACTCCTGTAACGGATGCAGTTCGTTCATTACATGGACGGGCCACGCCATCTTCTAGTCCTCAAAACCGACTTGCATTGCATTCCCGTAGTGTGATGACATTAAACGTCTCAAGCCGCTCTTCTTCCCTCTTGCTGCCAGACGCGCTCTCTATCTTGGACACGCGGATCGACTTGTGGTGTCTAAGCGATTAGACGACTGTCGACATCACGAATCATGCGAGGTTTGTCGGAGCTGCCTGTTCTATATTGCTGTTTGGACTTATAGTATCTAATCGAATTGGCCAAACCCAGTCGGTAAGATTTTTTGAAAACGCGTAATTGCGGCTGGTTCGTGGATTCCAGAAATGAACCTTTGTATGTTTCATATTTTTTGCCATGTGGTAATCTGTATTGCTTGGCTCCTTCGTAGTATTGATGAATATGAGCAGCGAAAATTCAAATTTCACAGCTTTTCTCCTCATCTTGGAATCCAACCGGAAAATTCCCGTTGTTTCTCCTCAGTGTCGCCTTGGTCGAGATGACCAGAATGATATCGTCATAAGCGACGATTCTTCCATCTCACGCTTCCATGCGTTGATTACGACTAAGGATGGTGAGTATTTCGTCAACGATTCCAAAAGTCGTCACGGCACTTTCTTGAATGGCAACAAGCTTTTGGAACCAGCTCGGATCAATGATGGTGATCTATTGAAGATTGGCAGTTCGATTTTCTGGTTCGTCATTGAGTCTGATTAGTGTGCTGCAACGAGACCGTTCTATAGAGCCGACCTGCTTCGACGAAGTGGCCTAAAGTTTTAAATAATCGAACATGGAAATAGAGTAGTTCGAGGAAGATTAGGAGCGTTCGATCACTCTAAAATGAACAAAACGCAATCCGAAGATCGCGCTTTGTTGTGAGGAGTGACAAGAAAATCTGGCTAACTATTTCCTTTCTACAGGTTCGCGATTGAATGATGCAATAAGCTCTGCTGATGCCAATTAGCGTGACTGTGCCGGGTCGATTCTATGAATTCGGTTGTTGACTCACTATAAATTCCATTTGTGACTGAAACCGGACATTGTTGATTGCGCAATTGTTATTGAATACGTGCGGATAAAACGGACGCCTACAGAGCAAAAATGTTGTTGTTGACTGAGAGATCCGACGATTGTTGTTGTGGCGACTCCAGGGTCTGCCTTGTTCCAAAGTTCTAGGTAGGATTTACCAGGTGTCTTTCTCAGGTTCATTCGCGTTGTGAGGGAGCCGCAAACAGTGAATAATGGTTTCGTAGGACCTGATGGGACAATCTAAAATGAATCGACTATCCGCCTGTTGCGCTATGCTGCTCTCATGCTGCACGATTATGTCGGGAACAGCTCGTGATGCCAACGCAGCACCATCCGCCAGGAAGGATCACCCTGGTTCCGTGTCTAAGGCCGACCGAGACAAGACCTTTCGGGCGGCCATTAGGAGTGCAGAGCTGCAATTAAACCAACTAGCTGTATTGCGGAAGTCTGGCAGAGAATGTGATTCGATTGAAGCATATAAAGCGATCACTCGTGCCGAGGAATTGGCGAGAGCCTTTGGCGAAGATGATGTACGCATGGCTGATGTGCAGATGCTCTGGGGAAAGTACAAACCGCTAATAGGTAATGTGACTACCGAGCACTACAAGGCGGCACTGGAGATAAGAGAGAAGCATTTTGGTCCTGACAGTGTTGAGGCCGAGGAGGCACTTGCCGGTCTAGCTCCTCAATTGGCAAGAATGGGTCAGCACGCCGAGGCTGCGGACGCGATCAAACGAGCCCTGAACATTATGGAGAAGAATAAGGGTCGCGGCGCGGAACAAGTTGCCGAGTCCGTCGAGCTAAGTATGAATTATGGGATGAGAAGCGCCGGAGACTCTAAAAGATTGGCTCTGAGAGTATTGCGTTCCATGAAGGCCGTACTCAAGCCCACGGATCCGATCATTCCGCGAATGATGTTGATGGTGGCAAAGATTGAGATGAACACGCATAGAGGCTATCCATTCCCGAAGGGCACCAAAGATACGGCGATCTTGATGACTCTTGAGGCGATTGAAGCACAGAAGAAACTAGGGAATGACAAACTTCAACTTGCCACCATGTACGAATCGCTCGCCAAGCGACAAAGCGAGAATGGTAATTCCAAGGATGCGGTAACGACGTATGAAAACGTGTTGGCACTTAGAACCGCAGCCAGTATCAATGATCCACGTCTCATTGCAACCACCTACGATACCTTTGCTGAATTCCTCCGGCAAGCACAGCGTATGCAGGAGGCGGAGCAGTACAAGAGAAAGGCTCTGGCAATCTGGGAAGCCAACCCCGGCTCAGGTGACCTCAATCTGATTAACGGGTTAAGTTCGATCGCTTACTTTTATCAGGCACAGCCAGCCAAGGCGATACCGTACTTGGAGAGATACACTGCGTTATGTCTAAAACACAACGCGCATGATATGGGAGCCGTGGAGTCTCTGGCGAAGAAGTACGTTGAGCTGAAGGATTATGCCAAGGCCGAGCCGATGCTCGAGAAGTGGTACGCCATGAGGGATAGCGAAGGGAGATCGCGCGGACCGAAGTATATCAATAGTGATTTGATTCCGATTGCTGAATTGCTTTGCGAGGCGGAGACGAATCTAGGCAAGATTGCTGAGGCTGAACAGCACATTTATTTGGCAAAACGGCACTACGATAACAGTAAAAATCTCTATGCGATGTTCGGAGAACCCTATCCCGAACGCTTTTTGACAGTGTATACACAATTCTTGCTGAAGGCCGGGAAATTAGCGGAGTATTCCGAGTACAGTACACGATTGAAATTGTTGAAGACGCGCATCGATAAAGCTTGTTTGGGTTGTGGGATGGGATAAAGAATGGCTGTATTTGATGAGCAAGTCCGTTTTGTAACCATATGTAGTGCGATACTGCTTGCATTGACGATAAATGTGATTGCGGTGCCCAGTTCATACGCGTACAACGATCAAGCCAGTACTTTGGACAGACGGGCCGGTGAGGCGCTGGAGAAGGGCGATAGGAGGCTGGCTGAGAAGCTTTATCTCCAGGCGCTCAAAATTGGTGGATTAGAAGGATTCGGCTTCAGCGAAAATCCAGCCGACCATCTAGCCAGTCTTTATATGGAGGAGAAGCGCTACAGCGAAGCCGAAAGATTTTACTTGCAATCGAAGACTATTACGGCACGCGACTTCCCCGGTGATCTACGCTTGCAGATGCAGATTGATGTTGCGCTCGGCTCTCTGTACCTTCGAAGCAACCAAACAGAGAAGGCCTTGGCGGCATTCAGAAAAGCTTGTAAAGCGTGGTTGATCGTAGCGGCAAAGGATGATGAGCCATCTATGGATCTAACCTTTCCATTTGTCGCTCAGTTAGCGAAATGTAGTTTCAAGCTATCGAATGAAGGACGAAACGCCGAGGCAGAGACATTTGCCAAGGCCGCATCCGACATAACATCTAAAATGGCTGACCGCAAGTTTTATTCATCGGAAATCACTAGGTATAGTTGTCTACTCGGAAAGATGTACTACAGGAACAAAAAATACAAACTGGCCTCTGAAGTGCTCGAAAGAAGCATCGGTCGGTTGAAAGGTAATTTTACTCTGCTCGACTGGGAGTTGGCGGAACCTGCCCACTACTTTGCTCTTTCCTGCAATGCTTTGAACCAGCCTAAAAAGTGCAGCGAATTTGCAAAATCTTTGAAGGCGAATTGGCCGGAGTCCGTATTTCAAAAGTCGGATGAATGGGGTGATGCCTTTGTTCGGGGTGCAGCCGGCCAAGACGGCTACTGTGGTGATGGTGATCTGGACCAGGCTCGAGAGGCGATTCGGTTGGCTAAAAAATTTGGTCCTAACGACTTTCGCCTGGCAGAAAGCGAGGCTCGGTTAGCCATTGTGCTGCACGACGACGGCAAGTATGAAGAGGCTCCCGCTCACTTCAAAGAGGCCATTCGCATCCTGGAGCTCTCGCTTTCAAACAATAGGAATGCAATAGCCATGCACCTCGAACGCTGGGGCAAACTAACGGAACCCTCATATCACCATACGAGCGAGGCCCCTTGGCCGGTATACATGGAAGCTCTGCGCATTCGGAAAGAAATTACAAAGGCGAATAACGAAGATGCATTCAAGGGCGCCAAGCAGATAGCCGACTACTGCAAAAATTGCCTTGCACGCACCAATGAAGACGAAGTTTTCACGATGTATGCGGATGCTTGTAATGTTATGAGTAAGGCAAGACCGATTTCTAATTCTGATGTGTTGGATGCATTTCACGATCTCATAGCGGTTCGTGAAAAGCGCTATCAATACGATCGCACTCCGGCAACTCATGCACCAACAATTGCGCTCTACGAGCAGGTGCTCAAGGGCGAAAAGCTGGCATACGGTGCCGACAGCCTCGAGGTTAAGGAGACTGCTGGAAATCTGGTGGAGTATCTTCGGCGAGTTCAGATGAACGACTTGGCAAATCGATTCGCCAGGGATTACTCGGTCAGATAAAGATTCACGCTTGTTATGCGTATAGCTGTCGCCGGACTGCTGGGCTAAAGAAAATGATGCCTCATTTTTCGATGATGGCAAGAAACAAGCAATCGAGAAACTTACGAAATACTTAAACGTGGTCGACTGACCACAACCTTTTGGCTGGTCACACGTATTAGCATCAGAAGCTTGAGAAATCAGGGCACGGAGGACAAGATCATGAATAACAAGACTTTGATAACAGTACTAATGATCACAGCTGTCGGTTCCGCCGTTGCAACGCAGCCGGTGGAGGCCAGAGGAGGCGGATTCGGCGGCGGATTTGGACATATGGGCGGTTTTGGTGGCGGTTTCGGCGGATTTGGCCGTGGAGGATTCGGCGGCGGTGGCGGTCTTGGCGGTGGCGGGTTTGGTGGCATGCGAGAAGGCGGCCTTAGTGGTGGACGATCTGGTATGCATGAAGGTGGGATTAGCGGTGGCGGCTTTGGTGCCGATCGTGGTGGTCTCGGTGGTGGCGGTCTTGGTGGAATGGGCGGTGGCGACAGAGCTGGCTCTGGACAAATGGGCGGTATGGGCGCAGGCGGCTTTTCCGGCGGAGAGAGGATGTCGGGTGCCGGCAGCATCAATGGTGGGGCTTTCCAGGGCGGTGGGATGCAGGGAAATTCTGGTGCCCGGGCTGAACAAGGCATGAGTGCCAATCGACCCGATAACATCTCCAACAATGGAGACCATGGCAACCAACCTCTACAACCAGACAATGGCAATCATGGCAACAACGGCAATGGCAACCAGAATCACAGAAACTCAGCCAACAATAACGGCAATAATGACAATAATACGACCAACAATATTAATGCTAACGGCAATGGTGGCTTCAACGGTTCGCATCCATATGCGTCCGGTGCCGCTGCCGGTTATGCTGCCGGTTCTCACTACGGTTACCCTGGCTATGGCGGCTATGGTGGCTGGGGTGGTTACCCGGGCGATTACTGGCCGCTCCCGCTCTTTTCGATGCCGTATCTCTTTGGTGCAGATCAACAGCAACAACCGATTGTCGTTAATCAAACAACTCAGACACCTCCGCAACAACAACAGGTGCCTCAATCTCAGTTAGCTCAGTCCGACGATGCCGCGACAGCTGAGAAAGCACGTGTGTTTGCGCAAACCTTTGCTCAAGAGCTCCGTAACATTAGAATGCAACAAATGAACAGCTACGGTGCTTCTCCAGTTGGACAAATGCCCATGGTACCAATGAATATCTTGCCGGCGAACGGAAAGATTTGACCCCAATCATCGAATCCAAGACTGCCCGCCTCGAAAGGTGGGCGGTCTTGTGTGCCATTATCTTGTCATCTTGGGCTGCCGGTCAGAGAGTTTCGTGTTACATCGCGCCCAGTGACGGTAAAATGCTGTTCACCGCAGTGAGTCTCTGTCGTCGATCAATGGTATGGAGTTCGCATTCGAACAGCCATCCAATCGCCAGATTTTCTACCAGATCTCTGCCGATTCGAATCGGACCGAGGTCGCGCATTGCCGAACTCGACCTGGCTTCGAAGGGTCTCAACCAGACTGCATCGGCGAGGGTATTGCTGACCTCATATTTTCGGAAGGAAGCAAATTCGCCTGTCTCTCTCGTACTTTCGTTTTCGTTTCCGATGCGCTCCTTGAGAGTCAGCAGGATGGCTTTGGCATCGGACTCCATCTGACCAACGCGCGTGATGACATCCTCCACCATTCGGTACTCGGAAGTATCAAGCCAGTCTGAATCGTAGAGGTACCTGAAAAACCTGTGCATGATTTGATGGAAGCAGGATCTCATAAAGTCTCTGCAATAGAGCTCGCGATAGAGGCAATATCTGAAAAATCGTTCGAGCAAATCGATGGCGCGATAGGCAGGCAGGGTTGTGCAGAATGTCTGCCCTTTTTCCTGGAAATACTGCGATTCACGGAACATAAGTGTTGCCGGTCCGTGTGAATCAAGGTGACTTCGGAATGTTTTGAGAATTGAGCAGGTCATTTCATAAACATCCCAATCGTAATACTGCTGGACATGTCTCAGGTAGTTTGACATCGCCTTGTCAATTGTCATGGAAAGATGCGACGACGCCTTCAATGGCCTTAAAATCTGCACCTGCATCGTTGACTCCATATGTGATGTCACACAGACAGCAAAGAAGAACCGCGCCCACTTCAGGCACGGTCCTACTCATCATTATTGTGGTGTTCTTCCGGCAGTGCAACAGGTTGGTGTCAGGTTCGAAACAAAAATCTTTACGGAAAATTCTTAATTATCAAAATTGCTTAGTGATACCAAACATGAAGTGGTGGCGGTGCAACATTATCGCTATCAGGCTTGACAGAACCGAGAACCCATCTTTGTAGGAAGTCTTCTCATCGCCAATGGTTGGTCTCAGGACGATCTATATAGATGGGTTTAAGTCGGGTTTGTGACCGAAGATCGTTGTCCCGGTTCCCGGCGGCAAAACACATCGGTCCTGGCGGTCGTGCGTTTTTTCTAAAGTATCGAGCAAATAGAGACCGAGCCAGCATCAAATAGAGGCTGAGCCAGAATCCCTATAGCCGGTCAGCTATTATTCAGCTAAATGTCCGGCGGATCGGCTGAAGCATACTGGTGAGCGGTGTACGAACAGGAAAGCTGGATTTTCAGCAAACCCGAGGCCATTCACCGACGAATTGCACCAGGCGGACATTTTTTGGTCGTGGCGAATATCCTCCATCGAATCGGGTAATATGAATTTGGGTTCGTCGAGGTACAAAGATGATTGACAGATTCCTAAAGAATTTCGAGCATACCAAGATTAAACTGATAGCCGGCGATCTTCCGTTTGGCACATATGACTTGGAAGGCAGCGTGTTGAAGCAGGTGGCTACAGAAAGTTCTGAATCGATTAATCTATCGGAGTCGGTAAAAAAGATAGACCTCAAGAATGAAGTCAACAAGGATCAGTACGAGCCTCTTGTTGGAGCAGGGGTGGGAGCGCTCATTGGCTTACGAATGTTTGGTCTACTTGGCGCCGCAGGTGGTGCGGTGGCAGGGCACTTCATGATGAGCGGCAAGAATGAAGTCAGCGCCACGTTCCAATTGAAGGACGGCCGCTCGTTCATTGCGGTCATGAGCCCCGACATGCTGGCTACTGTCAGGTCGATAAGCAAATGTTGATAGACTCCGTCACAAATAGTCACGAATTTAACTGAATTCTTGACGTGCGCCGCATGGCGGTATCAG
>CAZISK010000202.1:2731-10545 GCA_964541355.1 uncultured Candidatus Obscuribacterales bacterium | reverse complement strand
CAAAAAGTTTTTCGACAAAAGCCGCATGAAGTTCATCGTTGAACTCCTCTGGAGGATCTTCATCGTCGAGCCCGAGCAGGCGCATGAGTCGCTGAACTTCGAGCCAACCGTCGCGGCCGTCCTCGCCGTGCCACCACTCAACCAATCCCTGATAAAAAGCCGCGATCGGCTGATGGTCGTGGGTAGCATAGGTTGCGAGCGACATCGGATGCAACTCACTCATAGGTTTGAACTCACGAGTCTCTTCGATACGTTCAAAGATTGGTATGGCAAAACCGGCCATTCCCAACTTATGTATGGCTGGTCTCAGGTACTCAGGTACAATAATGCCCAGATCTTCGGCCACGATATTGCAATCACTGGCGGTATCACTGAGCACCTTCAGAATTTTGCCGCCTTCCACACAATTTTGCTCTGCATCTTCCTCGATCTCGTCGGACCGCGGTAGAAATTGCGGCAACAGTCCCCCTGTGCGCTCCTCAGCCTCTTCCTCCGTGAGTTCGAGGAATTCATGATTTCTCTCCGGTATCCAGGGAAATCCGTATACACGAAAGAAGCCAAGAACATGGTCTATTCTGAAATCGTGAAAATGATCGAGTAACCGTTGTACCCGCTGCTTCCACCAGAGAAATCCTTCCTTCTCGTTTACCTGCCAATCGTAAATTGGAATTCCCCAGTTTTGCCCCCACTTTCTTGTAAAGGGATCGCCGGCGAATACCGGCTCCGGAGGAGCCCCTCCAGACCACTCAAGATCGAACAACTGCTGATTCGACCAGACGTCGGCGCTATACCGACTGACACCAAATGGAATGTCACCCATCAAACGAACGCCATATTGGTCTGCATACTTCTTGACGGAGCTCCACTGCCTGTACGCGACCCACTGGATGTACGACCAGAAGTCACGTGTATCTCTCAATCGCTGTCCGGCTTCATGCTCGGAAAGCCATTTTTCTGCTCCTTCAACCGTCCGTAATTGCTCGCCCCACATGGTCCAACAGGGATTGTTGCCGTGCTCGTCCATGATGGTGCGAAATAGCGTGTACGGAGCCAGCCACTGCTTATGGTGCTCCTTGAAGGCGCTAAACTCTTGTTGCTCAGACTTATATTGATCTTTGGACTGATGAAAGTTTTCGAACGCCAAGCGGAGAAGTCGCAGCTTCAGCGCTCTCACCTTGTCATAGTCGATGCGCTCTGCACCAGATTCAATACCAGCTTCATCGATCGTTTCGTCGACCTGCACCGCTCTCAGTCCAGGCACCATTTCCGGTACCATGGTCAACAGTGATGGTTCTAGCGCTACGGAGCTGATTGCGTTGTATGGGCTGTTGTCACCGCTGGTTTCATTGATCGGCAACGTTTGGAGTACGGTGATGGAATTACGGGCGCAAAATTCGATCGCGCCTATCATCGCCATCGTATCGCCGATTCCCAGATCCGCGTCGCGCCTGAGCGCAAACACTGGAATCAACACCCCGGCTAGTTTAACATCCGGATTAATCGCCATAGCTATACACCCAACCTGTTGAATACGAGTTCGACATTTTGCAAATAGGTTTCTGGATTCAAGCAGGCGATGACCTCATCCCTGGTGAGCAGAGACATCACCTGTTCATCTATGAGCAGATTCTCTTTGAAGCTGGATCCGTCCTGATTCCAGGCTGCGTGAGCGTTGGATTGAACCAACTTGTATGCTTCTTCTCTGGACAACCCTTTCTCAACCAGTTTTAGCAAGACAGCCTGCGAGAAGATCACGCCGCCGAAAACATCCATATTGCGGATCATATTCTCAGGGTAGACCACCAGATCTTCCATTATTCCTGCGAATCGATGCAACATGTAATCGATCAATATGGTCGAGTCAGGCACTATGACGCGCTCTACAGAACTATGACTGATGTCTCTTTCATGCCAGAGCGGAATATTTTCAAGTGCTGCCAGCGCGTTGCCTCGCAAGATGCGAGCCAGTCCGGAAATATTCTCAGAACCAACCGGATTGCGCTTGTGAGGCATAGCAGAGCTGCCTTTCTGCCCGACAGTGAAAGGCTCTTCCGCTTCCAAAACATCCGTACGCTGCAAATGACGAATTTCGGTAGCAAACTTATCGAGACTGCTTCCAATAAGAGCGATTGTAAACAGATACTGAGCATGCCGGTCGCGCTGAATGATCTGAGTCGAGATTGGGTCGGCGACCAGGTCGAGCAACTTGCACGCCCGCTCTTCCAACTCCGGAGTTATGTTGGAGAACGTACCTACAGCACCGCTGAATTTTCCTACCGAGATCATATCGATTGCCTGCTGCAACCGTATCTGGTGGCGACGCACTTCCTCGAGCCAGACAGCCATCTTGAATCCAAAGGTCGTAGGCTCGGCATGAATACCATGAGACCTTCCAACGGTGATGGTGTGTTTATGCTTGCGCGCCTGCAGTAAGATCGCATCGTGCAAGCGATTGAGACCGACCGAAATCATTCGCCCGGCTTTGCGCATATTCAGAGCCAGAGCCGTATCGATTACATCAGAGCTTGTCATGCCGCGATGAATGTAGCGTCCTGCGTCACCTACGTTTTCATTGACGTTGGTCAAAAATGCGATAACGTCGTGCTTGACCTCCAGCTCGATTTCCTTTATTCGATTGACATCGAATCTAGCCTTTTCGCGTATTTCGCGAAGTGCTTCAGCCGGAACCGTCCCTAGCTGCACCTGGGCCTCCACGACCGCTATCTCTACCTCAAGCCAGTTCTGAAACCTGGCTTCATCGGTCCAGATCGCTCCCATTTCCGGTCTTGTATAGCGCTCGATCACTTATCCGTCTCCATACGAACCTAATGCCTTTCGGCACGAACGAAAAGCATTATTCTACAACGAAGCAGAGCGCTAAAAACCCCAGGCGGACCAACTGGCAGGGAACTGTTTATCCAGTCCGCGCATGTATATGACCCATTGACCGTGATGAAAAGTTTCATGTCCGACCAGTCGCCACAGGTGCTCCTGCGCTCTAACAGATTCGCCGAACCAATCGATAGGCGTCTCAGGATCTGTCATAGCAAGTACCCTTAACATCTCCTCGTCGCATGAAAAGAGATGTGTTCTGAGGTCGTCCTGAGTCAGACGTTTTCTTGAATGCGTCGATTTGCTGCCAAAGCTCACTTTCCCGGTCAGGACCGCCGACACATAGTCCTCCTGGACTCTGCATATGTGACGAAACTGCTTCCAGAACGGACCCATACCGAATCCAGGCGAAAACGACAGATCATCCTTCGAAAGCGTCGAAAGTAAATCAAGGCTCAAGCCACGCGCAAACTTCCATTCCAAAAGTAACGGCTCAAACATCTCTCGACCCAACCTCTTAAACTGGCTGACAAATTTGCGCCTTCAAGCTCCAGGACGCACTATCACGGGAAAGCACTATATTACTCGGCTCACGGGACAATTGCGGCTTTGATATTGCCCCAAGTTAACGTGGTTAATGATCTTTGAATGAGCTCATGGCATCGAGCGTCTCTCAACGCGCTAAAATAAGTCCGAAATTCCGCCGATTTTAACTTTTACCAAGCCATCCCCTCAGCCAGGAAATAACATGAAAGTTTTGATACCTGTTGACATTGCTCACCCACATGACGATCTAACGGAGCATGTCAGTTGGATTTTGCCAATCAAGGATTCAGATGTAAAACTTCTATTCGTAAAAGAGATTTTGCCGTCGTACGAACGAGTCGTGTCATCGATGGCCGACTTTCCTGATGACTGGTCGCACCAGATCGATAAGAAAGCCGACGAAGTGTTGGAACCGCTCCAAAAGAGATTGATCGAAGCGGGTGCCAAAGTCACTGCCGAAGTAGTATCAGGCTCGCCGGAACACATGATCGCAACTGTAGGCAAAGACGATGGTATTTCGATTACGGTGATCGCGCCCGGGCAGCATTCGAACATCGAAAAGTTTTTCCTGGGCTCGACTTCATCCTCAGTAGTCAAATTAGCAACAGGTACGGTGCTGTTACTGAAAGACCACCGCGGACATGACCAACTCACCCATGTCATCTTCGGCGTCGACGGTTCAGAAGAGTCCAACAACGCGCTGAAGATGGGAGCCGAGCAACTGAAGTTGGCAGAACGAAAGGTCAAGGTAACGATACTGCATGCAGTATCAGTACCACCGCTAGTATCTATGTTCTCTCCAGCAGAAGTCGCCGTCTCCGTCCAGAAGAATATGGAAATGGAAGGGGAGACGATGTTAGCCTCCGCACTGAAGATCCTCAAAGATTTAGGTGTTGAGAATGTAGAACCACGCCTGGTGCAAGGCGAGCCTGCCTGGGAGTTGATCAGATACGCAGAGCATACGAACGCACAGCTCATCATCACCGGCGCAGGCGGACATAAATTCGTCGAGCACGCGCTCGTAGGGAGTGTAGCGTCGCGAATCGTCACGCATGCAAAATGCTCGACTGCAATAATAAAAATGAGTCACAACGGATCGTAGTTCGTATGCCGAGCCATTAGTTCCAGCCTCCGAACGCACTAAATCTGTTCACAAGACCGTGGTTGTTTAACCGCCAGTAGTGTCAACAAGCATCAGAGGTTACAAAATTGAAAAGCATGCTGTCGAAGCAAATCAGCTCTTCCCGCGCAACAGTCGGTTTCCCCTGGTCAATCAGGCAAATGACCTCGCCTATTTCAAGGATCTTGGGACGCGGATTGAGCATTCTTTTGACTGCGCTATTCCTCACCACGACGCTCACCCCCATGACGGCTCATGCCGACATGGAGGAGGCCGGCAGCCTGGGCGAGGAGCAGATGAAGGAGAAGGAAGAGCTGCGTGATATGCAGGGCGAGCTCGATGACATAAAGGGTAATATCTCGAATGCGCTTGGCGAGCTCGGCGACCTGACCAAGAAGATGGCCAACCAGGCCAACGCCAAGGAGTTCCATCTCTTCGCTCGCGAGACCGGCTGGGATACATATAGCGGGTCGAATGTGCATTGCCTGAGCTATAACGGTAAGATTCCCGGTCCTCCAATAGTCATTCAGGAAGGCGAATTCGTAAAAATCGTTCTGCACAATCAACTGAAGGTATCGACAAGCCTGCAATTCCACGGCATAGTCGTTCCGCATAGCGTGGGCGGCATTCCGAGAACAGGTCAGGGACTGGTCGAGCCGGGGCAAGCATTCGCCTTTCAATTTGTGGCGCGCCAACCTGGTACGTTCTGGTATCACCCGCAGTTGATTCACCCAAATCAAAAACAGCTCGGGCTCTATGGACCGATTGTCGTGCAACCGAAACTTAAATCGCGCCCATACGACAAAGACATCACTCTGATGTTTTCAGAACTCAGGAAGGCACCACAGGTAGTATCCGGTAATTCGCCGGCAGGTAAAGTCACTCCACTCAAAGCAAGTCCGGGCAAGGTAAAGATTGTCACTCCAGACGAACCGAGCGAAAGCGACCAACCGAAAAGCAATTTCCGTGCTGTGGCCTGGACCGATGGTGCGACACCACCTGAGGTGGAGACCGACTATCTGATTAACGGGAAGCCGGCACCAACAATACCGGCAATCGAACTCCGAAAGGGCGAACGTGTCAAACTCAGATTGATCAACGCCGGACAGGAAATGGTTCCGTTACAACTTGGCGGTCACAGAATGGAAGTCGTATCTATCAACGGAGGAGACCGCCTTGAGCCGCACGTCTTTCGAGATACCCTCGCACTCAATCCATCCGACCGAGTCGAGGTCGAATTCACCGCCGACAATCCAGGCATCTGGTCGCTAGCCTCTGAATCCGCCCATCAATCATCTCGCAAAGGTAGATTCCCAGGAGGCATGGCGCTGGTAGTACGGTACTCCGAACTTCGAGCTCGTCAGCCATCGGAATAGCAACAGACCAATTCCAGGCCGACTCCTTTTCGCAGCCGCACCTCAGACCTGAAGGACCGGCTTTATCATGCATTTGTTGAATCAATGATTGACTAAATCGCTTCTCGAAGTTGCCGCAAATGCATGTTGACCTTGTCGCGAGACAAGCCGGTGTGCTCGCAGAAGCGAGCCCAGCCAATCTCGATTACCTCTTCCCAGCAACTATAATAGATGTCCTGGTTGAGATAACCCTTTCCTTCTTCATATGAATAGTCGGCAATAATAGCTTTGGCCATATCGTGCTGAATCATGTGCTGCAGATCGAACCACTGTTCCTCCAAAGCCAACTCGAACAGAGTCCGCAAAAACTCCTGTTGGCTGTAGCGATTCTCAGCTAATTCTTGTAGTCGCGTAGGCAGTGTCATTTTCTCTTTCCGCCGATCAACTTAGCACTCTTTCCTCAGACCAATACTGCCTTTTGCCTACACCTACCCTATCATAAGTTTTGTAAATTGGAAAACACTTTCTTCTATATCCACTCTGCATAAAAAAAATCGACGCAAAGTAGTGTGCTGTAACACCGTAGTAGCTCCGCTACAAGCATTCATTTCCTCTATCTGTGCTACCGAATTCAGTATAGACCCTCATAACACGAATCGATGCTGGTAGTGCTCCTGGTGGCACACCGATTTGCCGACCGATCTGGTATCAATGTCGATCGATATCAACTCACTCGAAACAGTCTCCATACAACGTAGTAGGTGTTGATTAAATGAGTGGACAACCCGGCAATTTAAAGCACAGATCCGACTACGTTGGCTATAGTGGAGAGAGTACCTCTAGGGTGAGTCATGCTTCTAAATAAGCTTGAGAGCATTCGCGATCAGGTGAAAGACAGAGAAATGAAACTGTCCGACGGCTTGCTTCTGTCGCTGCAATGTTTGAGGCAAAAGCTACCCGAAGAAAGACTGATCTGGCTCAACAGAGAGCTTTTGGGCTACAGGCAGGACGACCTGGATGCCCTTAACGATCACCACGTTGGGCTCAATATCTTCCTCTCGTGGATCTCCGAGACACGACGCCGCCCTTGCCTGGAGGTGCCGAGCTTTCGTTTTCTCGATGGTGTCTGGGGACGAATCGATCGCGCCGGCCGCCTGGTCTCGGTGATGGAGCCGGAGCTAGCCCAGAGACAGATCTTCTGCAACATCGGCATCCAGCAAATCGAGCTGCAACTGGATGAGATGGAACAGCCCATGGATGCCCTCTTCAGTCTGAGCTTCGACGAGCGCACGGGTGCCGAGTTTTTCTGCGAGTCTCGTGAGCTTGTACGAGTCTACGATCATGTCCTTTTTAAGCTGATTGAATTCCTGGATAGAGTTATAGTCGAATTGCGCTAAAGAGATTTCAGTCTTTTGTCTCGACGGTTTACAATGTCCATTGTGAGACAGCATCTATCGATTCAACACTTTGTTTACTAAGAAAACCCATCGGTACACAACCGGCAAAATCCTCACGAACCCGCGCTCAGACAGCGCTCTTAACTGTCAAGCATTGGAGGGCGTGCGCCAAGCAACAGCCTTAAGTTCGCATGCGCTGGTTGTCGCTCTCACAATCGCCAGTTTGTCCAACGCCCTGGCACAAGAGTCGAGCCAGACCGCACCAGGTACAAGGGCGACCAGGTCAGTTTCAACAGCCTCGAAACAAGAGTCGACCGTCAAGAGACATGCTTCAACAGTAACGATCCAAGAGTCGACCGTCTGCACACCTGGTTCAACAACGACCACACCCAAACTTGATGACTGGCAAGGTTCAGCTGCGACGACACCAGATTCTCCAGCGACCACACAAGGTTCAGCTGCGACGACACCAGATTCTCCATTGGCCACACAAGGTTCAGCTGCGACGGCACCAGATTCTCCATTGGCCACACAAGGTTCAGCTGCGACGGCACCAGATTCTCC
>CAZISK010000202.1:0-2631 GCA_964541355.1 uncultured Candidatus Obscuribacterales bacterium | reverse complement strand
AGCGACCACACTGGAGGCGGACAAACAAGAGCCCAACGCGACCGCTCCAGACTCGACGGCGACCATACCGAACTCGTCGGGAAGTGAGAGTTCGCCTGACGGCGAGTCACTGCAATCAGTCTTCAAGGATCTCGAAAAGGAAGCTGGTCTCATTGGTGGTGCTGACGACTCCTACAACCAACGGTTGGCGGCACTTGAGCTCAAAGTCTTAGGCGAAGTGAAAATCGGCTCGCTTGTAGAGCGACTCGGTCGAATTCGCGCCAAACTGGTCTCATCTAAAAGTCCAGAACCGACAAATGAAACTTCGAAAGAGGCGCCAACCAAGCCCGTCGCGAAGAACGCGATCGAAAGGCGCATACTGGCGCTCTCTCACGATCTGCCACCAGTAAATGTGAAAATGCCTTTGTTTTTCAGAGTAGAACCAATCGAGCCTGTGAAAGAGACGGATTATCTCTTCGACATTTTGGATGCCACGAAAAAGAAAGTTTTGCGCTTCAAAACAATGCCGATTCCTGTCTATATAACGCCGTACCCAAGTTCGAGCTACACTCGCGCTTGCGTCGAAGGGTTCGAGTCATGGGAGAGAAGAAGCAGCGGGCTTGTGCGTTTCGTTCAGGTGGATTCGGCTAAACTTGCCAGAATTCGCGTTGTTTGGAAACGATTGGGAATGTCGACTGACAGCGATAACTGCGCTCTCGGCGCGCACACTGTAACCAAATGGACGAAGCACCCGAAAGGCAAAGTCGCTGTGGTTCCGGTCGGCTCAATTCCTGTGCCGCTCTACATTCCTCGAATGGGCCCTAAGTACACCGTTCCAGCTCAAGTCGTCGAGGTCAACGTTGACTTGATTGATGCAAAGACCCCGGACTTTCGATTTATCCTTCTGAAAAACATAGTCACTCACGAACTAGGACACGCACTCGGTCTTCTTGGACACAGTCCGGAGAAGAGCGACATGATGTACGCGGTGACAGATGAGAATTCGCGGATATCGGTAAGGGACGTAAAAACGCTTTCCAAACTCTACGAGCTGAAAGTCGACATTCCTCTCTGAGGACTGCCTTAAATTGCTGGTATCATATTCGGTGCGTCACTTGTACTGGTACGCTGACACGCTCCACTGCGAACGGAGCTGCGCATCGAGCGCTTTATTCGTCTGATCGAGCGCTTCCAGACCCTGCTTGCGATTGAATAATCCAGCCGCAACTGGATTGCCGGTCGCATCCTGAGCCAGCGGATTTGCCTGGACTGTCAAGTAATCGCTGAACAATTGTCGAGCAGTACTGAAGTACTGATAATATCCTCGATGCAACTTTTCTGTTTCCGGATATAGCGGCAACTGTTTCATCGCTTCGGAAGCCGCTGTATAACGCGCAACGAGGATGGTCAACAGCTTCTGGGCCTGAACCTTTTCTTCGCCTGGAATGAACATTGAAAACGCTTTTGACATCAGCTTGTCCGCTTTGGCTCGCTCGCTTTCATTCATCTGTGCTTTTCTGCGCACGTCATCATATCGCCGAAACCAGGTCGCGACAGCCTGAGCGCGCGCTTCGTCCGGCGATGCCGATTGCGCACCGTTAACCGCGCCTCTTGCACCCTGATTGAAGCCGACCGGCATGGCGGTCTGTGGAATGGAGACCTCGGGAGGAACGTACGGCTGACTCTGGCCGCCCTGAGCTAATGCCGATTGCGGGACGCCAAGAAGCGCAAAAGCGATCGTGAGGCTCAAAGAATATTGAAAGCAGGTCGACTGCAACCCTCGAAATTTGTCAAACCAAGTTACACAACTCATAGCGTCAGCCAATTTAACCTCGAAGGGGCGTAACATATTCTAAGCGGACGACGACTAGATCATGTTGTTCCACTAGAGAGATTTAAATACGCGCCTAGCGGGCAAGCTTGAACTGGATAGCAATTTTCGGAAACAGGGCAGGGGGAATTAGATGACAATCCTTGTGGCAGTCAAAAAGAACGGCAGGATATGGATGGGCGCCGACAGAATCACGACTTTCGGCAGCGAGTACACCACTGACCTGGTCAACGCCTCCAAAATCATCAAACTCAAGCATGCTTATCTGGCAACCAGCGGATACACGCTCCTGGATAACATTATTGAGCATCTCTACGAACACAACCACAAGATGATGGAGTCCGAATTCAAGAACCGGGCTCAAGTTTTCCAATTTTTCCTCGACATGTACAACGAGATGAAGAAGACCTACACCCTCGTAGACACCGGGAAAGAGACGTATGCAGGAATCTACAATGTCTTTCTGCTCGTAACGCCGCACAGCATTTATGGTATCTCCAACAATCTGAGCGTTCACGAATACGACCACTACGCCGCCAAAGGCGCTGGCTCCGACTACTCACAAGGCACGCTCTATGCCCTATATGAGCTCATCGATGATGGTCATGAACTGACCAGAGTGGCTCTTGAAGCCGCTTGCCATTTTTCGATTTACTGCAAGGAACCAATTGACATTCTCGAAGTAAAACAGAGCGATTTCGGACAACGTGAGCCAGGTGGCTACAAGTCGACCGCCACGTATATCAAGACCATCCCGAATCGTGTCGGACTTGCCGATTTTTCACTCGTCTGCGTACACAGTGGCGCAGTCGCTGGTGGAA
>CAZISK010000201.1:0-10546 GCA_964541355.1 uncultured Candidatus Obscuribacterales bacterium | reverse complement strand
CACGCTGACGGGCGGCAAGGTCTCTGAATGGTTAGACCAATCTGATTTCGCGAATAATGCGACACAATCTACGGTTGCTAACCGGCCGACACTCGCGACGAACGCAATCAATGGTTTGCCCGCACTGAATTTCGATCCCGCCAATTCACAATGGCTGCTCGCACCAGCGGGTTTTTCTGATTTCTCAAAGGGGCTTAGCCTATTCGTTGTAACGAAGCCGACTTCTTCAAGCAACAGCCGCTTTCTAGATTTCGGTAACAATAATGCCAGCAACAACATACAACTAACGCAGACCAGTGCGACCGGCTATCAATTCAATGTCCTCACCGGCAACTCGCCATCATCCGTTGCAGGCTCAAACTTGACGACAAACTCCTATCAGCTGTTAGAGGCGATTCACGACGGTACAGCGACGGGAACGCTTTTCCGAAATGGTCTACAAGCCGAACAAAACACCAGCATGACGCCAATACCGAATATTGTCAGGACCGGCAACTTTCTTGGCAAAGCATTCGGTGCCGCCAACTACTTTCAGGGACAAATTGCGGAGATAATTTTGTTCAACAGAGCTCTCTCGGATCTTGAGAGAAAAAGCATAGAGTCCTACATTTTCTACAAATACAATGTAGGAAGTACACCGAGTATAGTACCGCCTTCGATCAGTATCACGTCTGGTACCACTACAATTCCTGCCCCGCCAGCAGTTGTTTTCGATACTCCTGTTACAGTCGCTCTGAAAGGGGATGGGCTTGCGCAAATCAAATACACTACCGACGGATCAGACCCGATAACCGCTGGGATCGTCTATACTGCGCCATTTTTGTTGAGTTCCACAGGCACGGTTAAGGCTGTCGCAATTGACGGCGGTGTTCAGAGCACTTTCACGACTTCCGTAATTCAGATTGATCCTGATGTCTCGGATGTCGCGCGTAACAATCTCATGCTTTGGCTCAAAGCAGATCTTGGCGTAGAAACGGACGGCGATGGCTTCGTCAGCAAATGGACGGATGTTTCCGGACGTGGGCACCATGCCACTCAGCCTGTTCCAGAAAACCAACCCGAATGGAATTCGTCCGCTGTTAATGGTCAACCTGCAATCTCCTTCGATGGCTCCAAACAATGGCTACGATTGCCGACAGGTTTTTCTAACTTCCCGGACGGCGCAACCATGGTCGTGATCGCAAATCCAGTAGGCGCCGACAATAGTGCTCGATTCTTCGATCTTGGGAACGGTGGCACCGTAGACAATATCATGCTTTACATGCAAAGCGATAAAATCATACGCTATCGTGTATACAACCCGGGGCAAACGACGCTCGAATACACTAGCGCCGAGTCGCTTCTCAATAGTTATCAACTATTCCAAGTGACTCATTCCGGAACGAATGCAAGCATGTTCCGAAATGGATCGTTGGTCGCCAACAACCCGGTAATGAATGCCATCGGGAACGTCACAAGAACCGGTAACTACATTGGACAAGCCAGTAGTGGTGGCAGCGAGTTTGATGGCAACATCGCAGAAATTCTAATGTACGATCGACCACTCACGGACGCAGAGCGCCATGGAATAGAGGCGTACGCCTTTGGAAAATACAATATAGCGAGCCGACCAACTATTCCGGCACCGGTGCTTTCTCCTGGCAGCGCATATTCTCCAACACCTGTAGAAATAACCATGAGCGGACTCAGTGGAGCGGAGATCAGATATACACTAGACGGATCCACTCCGTCTGCGGCATCAACTCTTTACACCGTTCCATTTACAATTGATGAGACGAAGACGGTAAAGGCAATTGCCATTAAGAACAATTGGTCGGACAGTCCTGTCTCCGTGGCTAACATTGTGATAGATCCTGATAGTGCAGGGATCTCGAATCCCAACTTGATTGTTTGGCTCCGATCGGACAACTTTCACAGCACCGCCACTGGTGTCGCGGTGGACTCCTGGCATGACGTTTCAGGATTTCATAATGACGCATCGCAATCGACACCGGCGTCAATGCCCACAGTTGAAAAACCCGGAGCCAATAATTTTCCTGCTGTTTCGTTCAATGGTTCTCAATTCTTGCAGTTTCCCTCGGGATTCTCAGACTTCTCGCAAGGTTTGTCGATCTTTGTAGTCGCCAAAACGTCGACTGAAACTGCCGGGCAGCGATTTTTAGATCTTGGACAGAGTTCCAATCGGAATAATATACAGTTCTATCAGCAGAGCGAAAACTCATTTCAACTCAGCATACTAAATGGCTCCTCGCCCTCTCATGCCACTGGTACCGGGTTGAGTTTAACTGACTATCAGCTTTTCGAGGCAATTCACAATGGCGCCAACGCAGCAACACTATTTATTAATGGAGCTCAAGTAGGTCAAAGTACGACGATGAATTCGATCAGTTCAGGCTCGCGGGATGCGAACTTTCTCGGTAAAAGTCAGCTTGGCGATTTTTTCAACGGACAGATCTCTGAGGTCATCATCTACAACAAAGCAGTTAGCCTCAGCGAACGACTAAAGGTCGAGGGTTATCTCAATTCTAAGTATGCACTTGCCCCACCAACGCAGCCGGTGATAAGTCCGTCAGCACACGTTGTAGCGCCGACTCAACCGATTTCGATCTCTTCCGTTCCCGGTGCCACCATACTCTACAGCACGGATGGAACAGATCCGCCGACGATTGTCTATGATGGTCCATTCACCCTCGCGAACTCAGCTGAGATACTAGCAACGGCAACAACTCCGGGCGGTTCTGCCACCACAACTAAATTTGTTCAAGTTGACAACAATGTTAAAAACTTGCCCTTAGGCGATCCATCGTCTCTAGCGCTGTGGTTAAAAGCAGATAACGGTGTAAAGAAGAATGGGTCCAACGATGTGTCCGACTGGGCGGATGTCTCCGGATCCGGCAATAACGCAACTCAAACCGTTGGCACAAGCCAACCTAACTACGTGAGTTCGGCAGTCAACGGATTGCCTGCCGTGAGTTTCAATGGAACATCTGAATGGCTTCAGTTACCGTCGGGCATGTCTGATTTCACCAAGGGAATCTCGATTTTTATGGTGGTCAACCCGACGAGAAGTAGTCCGGCTGATGATCGCTTCATTGATTTTGGAAACGGTGCAACAAGCGATAACATTTTCTTTTCGCAACATTTGAGTACCGAAAGTCGGCTCACTGTCTGTAGCGGATCAACATCGAGTTTCGTTAATGCTTCGAACTCAGTTGTTCCTGGATTTCAGCTACTCGAGGCTATACACACAGGAAAAGCGGCTGCTGCAATTTTCAACAATGGAACGCAGAAGTATATCGGCAACCTCCTAAATCCGATCAATTTGGTAAGGACCGGTAACTTTATAGGAAAGGCATTTACAGGAAGTCCCTACTTTCAAGGCTCGATCGCGGAGATATTGGTGTTCAACAAAAGCCTGACCGAAGCAGAGAAGAAAAATGTGGAGGGATATCTCGTCGGTCGTTACGCATTGGCCGCACCGCTTGTAATTGCACCTGCCATAACTCCGCCTTCTCAAGTCATTAATGCTTTATCGCCACAAGCAATAATCACAGCATACCCTGGAGCCACAATCAGGTACACCACTGACGGTTCCACTCCCACTGCTTCCTCAGCGCTGTATACAGAACCGATACCTATTACAGGCGAGCTGGTATTGAAAGCAGTGGCATTTCAAGGAGCCACCTCAAGTGCCGTCACGACAAGGTTCTACCAGATCTCGCCAGAATCGGCCGCAGTTATCCGTGATGGACTTCGCACCTGGTACAAAGCTGACTTCGGCGTAACACTCAATGGATCTCAATCGGTCAGCGCCTGGGAGGATATGTCTGGGAACGGACATCAGGCCAATCAAAGTACACCATCTCTACAGCCTGCTTATTACACAAAATCTGGATTTCCGACTGTGAGAACATCATATCTTGCCGGCCAAATCATCGTTCCAAGTTACTTCGATATAAATCCAGGTTTGTCTGACTTCAACACAGGCTTCACATTCATCACCGTCACCAAACCATATACATCGGCAGGAGCGGCGACCCATAGTATCTTCTACGCCGCGAACGGAGCGGTTCAAGACAATCTAGACGTGAAGAGTCAATTCGCAACAGAAAAGGCTCAGCTCAGTATTAGAAAAGGAACCTCGGGTCCTGACTCGATCATCACGGCCGGTAACCAGTTCCTGCTCAACAAATTCCAGCTATTATCCTGTGTTCAAGACGGTACAACAACGGGGAAGGTATTTGTCGACAGAGTGGAAAAGGCGACTGGCAACGTAAAAAGTGCCAACGACGTGACTAGATTGATTAATCGCCTGGGCGGGACTCCCGATGCGTCAGATGCCTCATATGATGGTGAATTTGCAGAAATCCTACTGTACAACCGCGGTCTTAGCGACAGTGAACGAGCATCAATCGAAGCCTACTTGACAAAAAAATATCGTATTGTCACCCCCGACTCACTTTCCAGCCCTACCATCGCTCCTTCAGTGACTGCACAGTCCGGACCGCTACTTGTGGCAGTGTATGGTCCTACCGGAGCCGAAATTCACTTCACCGTCGACGGTACTACACCTGATGCGAACTCGACATTGTATGTAAAACCCATTCAAATCACATCCTCCACCACAATCAAGGCGGTTGCAGTCTTTCGAGACTTGATCTCGCCCGTTGCCACACAAGTCTACACGTTGGATCCAACTTTGTGGCCGTCCGGCTCTGGAGACAACTCGCCTCTACACATTCAATTACAACAGCCAACAATGGCAATTCCGCAATAAAAGCATGAGTGTTTATCATGGACAGGACATTTTTTCTTCAACATCTCAGACGCAGGCTTCTAGCCGTATCTTCTGCTTGCCTGTTACTTTCCAACTCGATAGCATTTCCAGCGCTGCCTGCTTATGCGCACGGGATGAGTCAAGCACCGCCGATGGTGCCAGTACGAAAAGGTCAGACTGCGGTCAATCTTTTTGAACCGACTCTAAACTTTTCTGATGTCCCTCAAAGTGATGAGATCAAACGGAGTCGTGTCTTTCAGGAAGCATTGGTGCCAGTGAACTCGACAGTAATCTGTCCGGATGAAAACCGAGCGCTTGCGAGGGCATTAAAAGCTTACAGATCGAAAGGAAATCCGGAAGATCTAAGTGACCTCCACGCTTTCATAGACCAATTTCCAAGCAGTGTCTGGAGAGCTTCGCTAGAAAGATCCATGGCGAACATCCGGCAGGAGACGGGTCACTTCACGGAAGCCTTATCGCTGTACAAGTCAGCCTGGGAAATTGCAAGGTCAGAAAATAATGATCAATCGAACACCGCAGACGACGCGCTTGCGGAGTATCTCTTACTGTGCTCCAAACTGGGAGAGAAGAAGGAGCTAGAAAGGCTGTTGCCGATCGCAGAGAAGCGGCGCCGTTATGGTTCCATCGAGACCAAAATCGCCACTGCTCGCGACGGACTGACGATGATGCAATCGAAACCTGACTGTGCGTACAAATGCGGACCGTTTGCAATTGGTACTCTACTGAAGCATTTGAAGAAAGACAGTATGGATGTAGTTTTCAATGCGAGATCAACAGACCGCGGCACTAATCTGTTACAGCTCAGGACCTGGGCTAAAGAGTCCGGGTTGGATTACCAGATTGCCAAAAGAGCGCCTGGCGCTTCCATGTTGATACCATCAATAGTGCATTGGAAGGTCGATCACTTTGCCGCTGTTACCGAAAAGTATGGCGACAAGTTCCACGTCGAAGATCCTACTTTTGGAGCAACTGGTAACATGTGGCTATCGATGGATTGCATCGACTCAGAGTCCGACGGCTTCTTTCTGGTTCCCAAAGGCGGTCTACCGGCGGGCTGGCAAGTTGTGCCTGACAGCGATGCCGCCAATGTGTGGGGAAAAGGAGTTGGCCACGTTCGCAATGACAACGACAAGTCCAGAGACAATCCCAAGGAGTGTCCAGGTGGTGACTGCTGTAACGGCGGTATGGCGAAAGCGTATGCTTGGAGCGCTCTTTCGACGCTAAATATTGTCGATACTCCGGTCGGATACAGTCCTCCCATCGGTCCGGATATGCAATTTGAACTCACATACAATCACCTTGAGACGAATCAGCCCGCAACGCCGGCATTTCCCACCTTTGGTCCAGACTGGAATTTTAATTGGGTGTCATATCTTACGGTCGACGCATCGAGGAACGCGACGGTTCGCCTACGCGGCGGCGGTTCTGAGGTTTTCAATTTTGTTCAACCCGACAATCTCACCAACCCATATTCACCTCAACTTAACTCTCAAGCTATTCTTGTTACCACCGGCAAGGATTCGTTCGAGCGTCTACTTCCGGACGGTTCAAAAGAAGTCTTCAATCAGCCTGATGGATCAGGGCGCGTATTCATGACTAAGGTTGTCGATGCTTTTGGCAATGCAGCGACAATCTCGTACGATACGAATTTCCGAATAACGGGGATAACCGACTCGCTTGCGAAGGTAACCACCCTTAGCTATCTCTCGGGGACCATCGGCAGCTCCGGCTTCTACAAAATTTCTAAAATCACCGATCCCTTTTCTAGATCATGCTCAATAGCTTACGATGCCTCCAGCTTGCATGTTACGTCAATCACTGACGTAATCGGCTTGCAGTCTTCCTTTGTTTATGATCCATCGACTTCCTTCATAGTTTTGATGACCACTCCATATGGTGCGACATCGTTTCAACAGTATGTTCCGGAGGGCATTCTCAACGCGAGGGGCCTAAGGTTCACATTGCCGGATCAATCTTCCTCTGTGATCGAGAATTGGATCGGAGCGTATTGCCAGAGTTTTTTCTGGGACCGCCACGCCATTGATCTTTATCCGAACGATCCAGTGGGCAAGAATCATGAGCACTGCAAAACTACGCAATGGATGAGGTCTGTGGATGCGATAGTGCAGGAATCAGTAGCGAAGTCGATAAAGCCCCCACTCGAAAGTGCCACTGTCTTTACCTATGCCGGCGAACCGCCTCTAAACACGCAGGTCGTGATCGGAACTTCAAACAAACCAATTTCAATTAAAAAAGAGATTGGCGACGGCGTATTTCAAGAGTCACTATTCGAGTATAACGAGTTTGGGCGACTGAGCAACTCTGTCGATCCGGTGGGTCGAATATTCTCGTATCTCTATTCTGCAAACGGCGTCGATTTGCTGGAAATGAGAGAAACCAAAGGCGGGAACAATTTTCTTTTGGGAAAATGGCAATACAATACACAACATCTTCCACTCGTTTATTTTGATGGATCCGGTCAAAAGACGCAGTACTCTTATAATCCCCAGGGACAGTTGCTCACAGTAACAAACGCGAACAGCAAAGTAACCGCATTCACATACACCGACGGCTATCTGACCGAGATCAACGGACCGCTTCCAGGTAGCAACGACAAGACCACCATTGTCCAGGATGGTTATGGGCGTACGTATTCGATCACTGATTCGGAGGGCTACACGATAATCTACAACTATGATTTCGCGGATCGAATCACCAAAATCGTCTACCCGGATGGATCCGCTGAAAGCTTTTTCTACAATCGTCTGGATCAGGTAGTTCAACAAGATCGGCTCGGGCGGCTCACTCAATCAACATTCGATTCCCTGGGGCAGCTCATTCAAGTCATCGATCCGTTGAACAGACTAACGAGATACACCTGGTGCAGCTGCGGATCTCTAGCTGTGCTCGAAGATGGTGTCACTGTATCGGAAAGCTCGCACCCGGTCGTTCCTGCTGGCAACAAAACGATTTGGCACCACGATGTGCAGGGCCGGACGACACAGAAGGTTTACGCAGACGGAACGTCTGTAAGCTATGAGTACGAGCCCAAAACCAGCAGATTGAGCTCTCGCGTCGATGCAAGAAATCAGACAACGCGCTATCTTTACAACGCCGATGATACACTGGCCCAGATTTCCTATCCAGATGCGATCGTGGCTACGTCCACTGTGAACGTAACCTGGGATCCCAACTACCGGCGTATCAGCACTGTGCAGAACGGCTGGGGAACCATATCTTACAGTTACAAAAACTACGTGACGGATCCATTCGGTACTCCCACTACTGGCGGTGGCATGCTTCAAACAGTAAGCAACAATGTCATTCCGAACTCGACGATTGGCTATTCATACGATTCCCTGGGAAGGACTACGAATCGCCAGATTAACGGAAGTGCCAATTCCATTACTTGGGTATTTGATGAAATGAGTCGCGTCACGAGCGAGGTAAATGCACTAGGCACATTCAACTACGCATACGTCGATCAGTCGGCGGTTGGCGGCGACAAAGGAACCACGAGGCTGGCGTCGATCTCGTATCCAAACAGTCAAATCACAAAATTCTCTTACTTTGGAAATCTTCAAGACCAGCGACTTCAGCAAATCAATAATTTGAATCCGAGTGGTGGCATTCTCTCTCAATTCAACTATGGGTACAATTCTGCCGGTGAGATTACACGATGGCAGCAAGTTCAGAATGGAAAAAGCCTTGGGTACAATCTCGGATATGACCCAGCCGGCCAGCTGGTCTCAGCCCAGGCCGGATCCGGATCCTATGCCTCACCATCAGCGAACGACTATCGGTACACGTACGATTCGAAGGCTAATCGGACCTCGGTTCAAAGCTCCACGGTTGAGACGATCCGCGTTGGTGGCTTGAAGACGACAAATGATGCTTTGACGGTGACTGTCAAAGATCCTGCTCTCGCGACTGGCCAGAAAAGCGTCGCGTATGCGGTCCAGTCCGGAGACAATCTTCAGACGATTGCACTAGGGTTAGCGACAAACATCAATCTCGATCCAGACTTGCAAGCAATTGGTGTAAGCGCCGCATCTTACATCAATGCGGTTCGAATCAGATCCGTATCCTCAAACGTTACAACCTATTCACTGTCGGTAAGCGGGGCTGCGACTGAGACTCTCACATCCGGCTCGTTCGGAGATGGGAGTGTCCGCGCGGTAGTCGGTGGGACGAAGACCACGAACGATGTCGTGACCGTTAAAGTGAAGGATCCTGCGCTTGCAGGAGGCACGGTATCAGTATCGTATACGGTGCTGTCCGGAGACAATCTGTCCTCAATAATGATTGGTGTCCGAAATGCCATAAATGCAAACTCAAGCCTCCAGTCTCTTGGAATAACCGCGTCATCTCCGTCAAGCGGAACCTCGATGATCGTGAGATCGAAATCACCTAATGTGACCTCATACGAATTTGCTAGCGCAGGTAGTGTCACCGAGACGATTACATTTTTTCTGAATCCGACATCGCTTCAATCAGTTGAGGTTGGCGGCACGAAAACGACCGCGGATGCATTAACGATAACTGTATTCGATACCGCTTTGGCAGCCGGGAATCAGACCGTATCCTATACCGTGGGAGCTTCAGATACACTAACCAGTATTGCAACCGGAATTAGCAATGCCATCAATGGCAATGCTAATTTACAAACTATTGGAGTCTCCTCGATATCGAGTGGCGCGATTGTCCGTATCTCTTCGATGTCTTCCAATCTCACTAGCTATTCATACGGCACCAATACCGGTGCCACTGAAAGTTTGCTTCTCACTACGTCGATCAATCCTCTTGAGTTGGCCTCGCTGAATGGAACTGCTACAAGCGGAGATGTCTTAACAATCTCAATATTCGATCAATCTATTGCCGGCGGCTCTCAAGCAGTTTCTTATACAGTCCAAACTGGAGACTCGTTAAACAGTATCGCGGCAGGGTTGAAGAATGCAGTCAATGGCAATTCTTATTTGCAAACGGCTGGGATTTCCGCAGTTTCAACCGGCGGCAGAATAAGCATCCAATCGCTCACGTCAAATCGCACGGTTTTTCGTGAGTCATCAAACAACGCAGCGACTTCAGTAATTTCACTAGTTCCCAGAGTTGCTAAGTTTGAACCAGTCTCTCTAAGCGGAGCAAAAACCACGGGAGACATTGTCACGATTACTGTGTTTGACGGCGGACTGACAGGGGGACAGAAGTCGATTTCGTACACAGCGCTCGCTGGCGATTCGCTCGCAAGCATTGCAACTTTCTTAGCCAACGCCATCAATGCCGACACGAGTTTTCAGGGGATTGGTCTCACGGCGTCAGCAAACTCGACCGTTCTAATGCTTACTTCAACCTCAGCAGATCAGACGACATACAGCTCGTCGGTCAGTGGCGAAGCCACCGAAAAGCTTAAATTCGCAACCGAGCTTGGCGTGATGCAGTCCTCTCACAACGACGTCAATGAATTGAGAGCGCTGGCTCCAGGTGGAGACACAGATTTGGATGTTGTGACCACCAGGTTGGGGAGCGGGACCTCGATGGCTGCAGTTGCAATCGTGTCTGCAAAACCGGACTCCAGTACTGCCTATGCCACCTCCACGAGTGGCGGAGCGACTGAAGTTCTGACACTCGGTCCAGTAGCGGACGGCGACACATCAATTGCGATCGCCGGCAGCAAAACAACCGGCGATACGCTAACCATCACGATTACAGATTCGAGATTGCCGGGAGGACAGAAGTCGAAGTCCTATG
>CAZISK010000200.1:0-10602 GCA_964541355.1 uncultured Candidatus Obscuribacterales bacterium | reverse complement strand
ATGCGTCAGCGTCGTCGCTGGGCTGAAGGAAGTATTCGCAGGTATCTCGATTACATCTTCCCGCTCAACTCTCCGACCCGTCTATCTCTTGTAGAGCGGCTCGATACGCTGGTTTTCACAGTTTATTTTCTAGTTCCGGCAGTTGTATTCCTCGAGTTTACTTCTGATGTAATTCGATTCATGACCGGTGTTCCCACATACGGCAGCTTCCTGGCGCTCGGATACTTCCTGGTTCTCTGGGTTACGCAAATCGATTTCTTTGTTTCCGCTCGCATTTATCGCAATATGCCGCCGCTTAAGGCCTTTTTCCATACGATTGCGGTGACGCTGTATGTCTATGGGCATTGGGTGCCTTGCATTCTGGTCTCATTCGCGCAAATTCTGTTTGGCAAGCAGGTATCGACCTGGCACAGAACAGAGCATGTCGGGCAGCACACTCCCTCCAATGTCTAGAGTCCGAGAAAGTCAACGCCGATTGTCAATCTAGTTTTGAATGCCGTCAGGTCCTTCTAACGCCTTTGCTGCATCGTTGCGATCCTGCGACTCAGATTATGTAGTAGAACGCAAAGCGGGCTGATCGCAGCGATCTTGAATATGGCTGCGGACCACCTAGTTGGTGGCACAGGAAGACGATTCAGTTACCTGAGCGGTTGTAGATACTCGATATCTTTGGGCACTCTATTTATTTCTAGTGGCAAGGGCGGTGCCATGGTAATGCCACCGCAGCTAATGGCTGAAGTATGTATTTTCAATAGATTTGATTGAAAAAAATGCAATTGCATGAGCGCTTGGCAATGGCTGATTAGTCGAAGTACCGATAGATTTTGCCGGTGTTCAGATAAAAATTTTGTACGAATTAAATCTGACGTCTCGCAAAGTGCCAATTGACATCGCGATATTGGTGCTTGGCATCACCGGCGGAGTCACTAGAATTTGTCTGAATGCACTATCCTGACATTCCATTGTATGTATCGGTGCGATGCGATGGACATATCTCTTGGAAAGGGTCAAAAAGCAAACAAACATTTTACAAGTGCGGAAAATGGCTGAATGGCTGCGACTGTGGGGGTTGATGTGTCGTGAATGCAAAAATCGGATAAGTGAATATGGACCTGTAGAATAAAATGGGTACAATTGGTTTTGGTCTCGGGCCGAGTGGTCCCAAGAAATGAATCCTTTACTAGTAGATGGAGAAGTGCATGCTCAAGAAGATCGCGTCCTCTTTTTTAATTGCCTCGGCTCTAGTTGGCACGATGGCAGCACCGTCCCATGCCGATGACAGCACGTTCCAGACAATAGTTTTCTTCCCAGTAAGAGTACTCGGTTCTGGCGTAGGCACCGTTGTCGGAGTACCGCTAGGCGTAGCGAAGGACGGAACACAAGGCTACATTAAGGCAACCAAATGGGTAGCCGGCAAAATGGGCGATGAAGACGGCAAATATCATCAAATCTTCGGTGGTATCGTCGGTGGTCCGTTTGGATTTGCTGGTGGTGGCGCATATGGTGTATTTGATGGTGGTTGGCACGGAATGAAGACCGGTTTTGATCAACCATTCAGCAAAGATGCTTTCACATTCAAAGACGAATAGAATAGTTTTAGAAGAGTTGGGTTGTGATTCAGATCACTCCTACAACGTGAATTAGGTGGAGATAGTATGAAAAATAAGGTACTTGCATTAATTGCAGCTTCCGCAATAGCGATGAGCACAACGGCCCCTGCTATGGCCGCTGACGACACGCCGCTAGGATCGGTCGGAGCCCTGATGGGAGCCACCTCGGCTGTAATCGTAGACGTTCCTGAGGGGATCCTATGGCATTCTCTGTGGAATTGCCCGCTCAAGACTACCCAGTATTTGGCTGAAGCCTTTGGAGATTCCAATGGTCTCGGTCAGAATTTGGTAGGTGGCGCATTAGGAATACCCGCTGGCTTCCTTTGGGGAATTCCTTACGGCGCTATCGCTGGCGGACGTCATGGTATGACCGTCGGTTGGGATAAGCCGTTCAGCACCGAGTCCTACTTGGTAATGGGCGACGAGAAATAGTTATATTAATGTTGTGATGTCGGGGGAAGCCAAGCTCCTGGCATCATCTGGAGAGTGGGGGAAAAATGACAAAGAATACTCTAGGTCGATTGACGCTTGCGGCGATGTTTATCGCATCCGCTGCAGCTCCGGCAATGGCGCTGGACTATGAAGCCAAGCCAATCATGTGGTGTCTGCAGGCTCCGTTCCGGACCGCAGGCGCAGTGAGCGGTGCGCTCGTTTCTGGCGGCGTTAGCGGTCCGATTGATGACGGATACCATTGGTTCCTTGGTGGTACCAAGCACGTTGCCGGCAAGTTCGGCGATGAAGAAGGTGCCGGCCAGATTGCTGCCGCTGTACCGATCGGTGGTTCGGTTGGTCTTGTGGTCGGTGGCGCCCACGGTGTCTATCGTGGCGTAGGTCACGGATGGAAGAAAGGCTGGGAAAAGCCATTCAGCCGTTGGTCTTTTATCACTATGGAAGAAAGATAAATTGGCGGTCTGAAGTTTTGGTTTTAGGAAAGATGGTGAAAAGAAATGCGTAAGAAAGCACTTTTGTTGATGCTCGTTCTCGCGGGTCTCACCACTGGTTTGGCATCACCCAGTTTTGCCTATCCAGAGAGACCAGAGTCGGCACGAGTTTATTACGAACTTTGGTACTTCCCCATGAGACTTATCAGCATGGGCGTAACCACGTTGTGGGATGTTCCCACAGCTACGTTCACTGACAGCGTCAAGGGCGCTATTGGTGGTACCAAAATGGTTGCCCGCAACCTCGGCAAAGAAGACGGCGCTTATGAAACAGTCGCCGGCGCTCTGGTCGGTGGTCCTGTTGGTTTGGTAGCCGGTGGACTCTATGGCGGTCTCATTCATGGACCTTCGTACGGTCTCTACCACGGTTTCGTTGGTTACCCGAGCCCTCACAGCGGAAGCCACAGCATGATTTTTCAGGGCAAGGGCTTCGTAGTTCCCTACGACGACAACTACTAAGCTGTAGTCCGACCTAGAGATTCTTGGCTCTTTATCAGGATAAGCGTCGACCGTAGGTTGCGCTTATCCTGATGTTTCTCTTTATGGGTTTGGGCAATCAGCCGATTGAGGATTGCAGGTGGTTCAGCCACAGATCAATCGGCTCGGATAAGAAGCACAGCATGTCGGGTTATTAGAGTGTCTGCCATTCGGGTCACGCTCGCCCACAATCCCGTTCCCATTAAATTCTCGAGCGCGAAGCTCAATGGCGGCGCTCCTCCGTCGAAATTGCTCTTTTCGTGGGGCGCAACATCCGTGGCGTCCACATTTATTGAACCTGGTTGTGAACTGGATGTTTAGATTCTCCTTGGCCAGCCCTGCGTAATCGATCCGATCGGATATCCTCTTCCAATCTATCAAATCGCCCTCTTGTGTTTTATCAGCTGCTTGTGGCTCAGAATTGCAATTGCGGCTTCCCCGCCGTTAACGGCGAGGCTTTTCGCACGGTTTGGTAAATTTTTTGGTTTCTCAAAATCCATTGCTTAAACCATATAAGTAAAAGGGCATAGTAAATGCAGACTGGACCAAGGAACCCTTGAATGGAGATCGCACGAGACCGCCGTACTGGAGCAAAAAGGATTGGCGAGCTACTGGTAGCTGCCGGCGTAATACGCCAGGAAGTGCTGGCGGAGGCTTTGCAGATCGCAAAAAAATCAAGCACGCCAGTGGGACGCGTGCTTCTCACCATTGGTGAGTTGAGTGAGCGCGACCTTTTGGCCGCAATCGAAGTACAGGCGATGCTTCGCGAAAATCTCATTTCCAACGAATTTGCCGTCAGAGCATTATCGGTAGCCATAACTGGCAAGCTACCGCTGGAGGAAGCCTTCAGGCGTCTCGGATTCAAAGCGCCGGCCGATCGGGAAGTTATTGCCACCGGTGAGCTCGGTGAACTCTTGATTTCTGCCGGGGTCATTACCCATCCAGTCCTGGAAGAGTGCTTGCGTCAAAGCGAGGAGAACAACCTTCCGCTTGGTCGGTGCCTGGTGTTGGCTAGGGCGGTGTCGTCAAATCTATTGACCTCTGCCTTGACGGCGCAAGTGCTGGTTCGAGATGGAAAGATTACATACGATCAAGCGATTGCAGGTCTTCAGGCCGCTTTCCGCAAAACCCAGACGATTGAACAATCGCTGTCGGAGACCGGTGCCCTCCGTGCACCGCAGGACGAAAAAACGGTCAAGGTGGGCGATCTCCTTCACAAAGCCGGTCTTCTATCCGAAAGCGATAAAGTGTCGGCAATCGAGAAGGGTCTGGTGGAAAACACACCGGTCGGCCAGATTCTCGTTCAAGCCGGAATGATTAGTCCAAGCGTCCTTGATGAAACCTTGAAGCTCCAGCGTCTTGTCAACGAAGGCAAGATTATCGTTTTGCAAGCCGCCGAGATTCTGCGTCTGGCCAACAGCCGTGGCGTACCTATCGAGGTTGTCATGACCGAGCGCAATACCAAGAGTCACGAGTCGGAAAACATAAATCGGCTCATGCCTTTGATTCGCAAGGCCGATCTTCTTGGCGCTCAAGAGCTCCAACGAGCTGAAGCTCTGGCCAGAGATCTGAAGATGACGCTTGGCGAAGTCATAATCTCGAAAGACATGCTCAACTCTAAGGTTGTCGAGGCATGCAATCAGGCGAAAAAACTGATTGAAGACGGCATCGTGACGGAGAAGCATGCCATCAAAGTCCTGGTGTACTGCAAGAAATCCGGTGCCATGTTCGCGGATGGATTGAAGTCGGTGCCTCCAGACAGCGAAATTGAAGAGCATGAAGAAGATGATGAAGGCGGCGACAGCAAGGGTTTCCTTGGTGGTCTCTTCGGAATGTTTAAGAAAAAGTGAGCACTGTCATTGGTGGCAATTTGTCAAATCGTGTTCCTAACCGTGGCATCTTGTAGCAGATGACACGGCTACATGCGCCGCGATGCTGCTGTGGCGATGGCATGAATGGAGTTGAGCTTGCTTTCTATCGCCGTGGAGTCGATGTACGTTCACTTACTCTTTAGATGCTGCTGAATCTCGTCTAGTTGTTTGCTTATCGTTTCATCCAAAATCTTGTTGCGAGGCTTGGGTGAATGTGGGTCATTAATTGCCATTGCCTTTCTTACGTAATTCCGCGCTTTCTCCCACTGACCAGCATGGATCATAACGTCAGCTAACTGCGAATAGATCTCAGCGGTTTCTTGTATGTCATTTCCGAAGAGCTGCCTCGAGAAGCTGATGGAGTTCAGAAGACTCAATTCAGTTGTCTTTAGATCAGCAGCCTTGGAATCGAAAGCGTATACGTAAGACCGAGTCAACCCAATCAAGAACTCGGTTGCTTTGTCAGGGAAGCCAGCCTTTCTTGCCAGGAGAGCACCGTCCTTGAAGCTCTTTTCTGCGAGTTTCGTCTGTCCAGACAGAACAGCGGCATTCCCTATATTCTCATGGCAAGTCAAGAGTCTAGATACCGATACTCTGGTCGATTTCTTGCCACTGTCCGTGAGTAGGTGGATGCATTCCTGATACTTGTTGATTGCAGTAGCGTATTGTTGCTGGCTGAAGGCGAGTTCTCCTTCCGTAGACAACTCGCCATAACGTACATCAATCGTAAAGGACAATTTGTCAACATTTGTAGTCGAAAAGCTTGTTCGTGGAAATTCTCGTTCCAATAGCCAGATTTGTGCTGCGTTTATATTTGGACAATTGGTTATGTCGAGCACTTGAATCCACGGACTGGAGGACAAGAATCTTCTGACTTCCGCCATCTTGATCGCGGTTCGTTTTAGAGAAACATCCCGCAGAGTCCTGATCTTGGACAAATCCGGCAATGTCTGTCCGGATATGTTCGTGTCCGATAGGTTGAGAGTGACAAGGGAATTCAGATTGGCGATTTTAGGTATAGCTTTATCAGTAAGCCCGATATCACTCGCGTCGAGACAGTCCAACCGCTTTAGAAAACGGAGCGACTCCAGGGCATCATCGGTGACACCAGTATGTCGGATTATTAGACGTTGAAGATTTCTGAGCTTACCGATGTTATTTAGAGTGCAAACACTTGATCCACTTGCATCGAGAGAAAGAAGTTTCTCCGGCATCAGATAACCAATACCCTGATCGGAAATTGTGCTTCCTGAGATAACTAGCTCTTCAACCGCGGGTGCTCGACCTATTGTTAGTAGCTCCTCGTCGCTCAAACCGACAAGATTTAGTCTTTTTGAACCCCGATCGACCCCGCTTTTTACCGTATCAACGGTGAGATCATTTAACATCGATCCATAATTATCGTCCAGCTTTACGTACGGAGCTGAGTCCTTCGTGGCTTGCAGTAGAGTGCCGGGCAAGAAAAGAAAACAGCAAGCCAGCGCAGTTAAACTCAATAGAATCCCTAGTGAAACGACCAAAAGGTCTGACTTTCCTTTCGGAGTAGACCGCACACTAGCAGGCATGGTAATGCTCTTCTCCTTGCCAGCGCGTATTCGATCCTGCAACAGTTGCAACGCTTGCAATAGGCTATCCACAGACTGAAACCTGTCAGCAGGGTCCTTCGCCATGCAAGTTTGAATTATGGTGAAAAGATCAAGCTCAATCCCCGAGTGCAACTCCGCAGGTAGCTTGAGCTCCGAGTTGGCATGGTGGGTCAAGACTTCAAGCGAAGTAGCACCCTGAAATGGTGGTCTTCCAGTTAGGGTCTCGAACATTATGCAGCCAAAGGAATAGATTTCGGACCTGGCATCATATTCTCGTCCGGCAATTTGATCGGGACTCGTGTAGGTTGGAGTTCCCACCACTGTCTTACCATGCACTAGTGTCTTAGACTGTAGATCTGCCGTGGACTTTGATAGACCAAAATCAATCAGCCGGACCTCCGGAGTGAATTCCTCGGTATTCTCCGCGCTTTCGCTGAAGACCTGAGCGCTCGACTTGCTAACCAGGATATTGGATGGTTTCAGATCTCGGTGTAACACTCCGTTGCTGTGCAGACTTTGCAATCCACCCGAGATACTGATCATCAACGCCAGGCAGTTTGAGTCCGACAACCGGTCTCTTTCTGCAATGACTTGCTGGAGTGTTGGACCCTCGAAGTACTCCATTACCAGGAATGGTCGGCCACCGCCAGTGATACCAAAATCCAGAACCTTAGAGAGACTTTCATGATTGAGTCGACCGGCGAGTTTAGCTTCATTTTGGAATGAGACAATTCGCTCCTCTGTCAACGACAGCAGGCATTTAACCGCCACCTTCTTCTTCAGCAACTGATCCCAGCAGAGATAAACCTGACCGAGACCACCCTGACCAAGCAGACTTTTAGGCATGTATCGATCTATTGGAAAGGCGGAGCTGTCGAGCTCGATGACTTCACCTGCCCACGCTGCAGTCTCGTTGATTGCTTCCCTCTGGCTGGGCGGATTCAGGCGCGCAGGGCGGGCGCTGTTGTCGACTCGCCCGGTCGGTTTTACCTCGGAAGCATTTTGAACAGAACGCGCAATTTTGTCAAAGTCGCAACGACATCGGGCAGCAGAAAAAATCCACTGAGTCAGCGATCCAGTCTTTGCTGACCCTTTAAGCTTGCCGCAAGTCAGACAGATTCGAGAACTCTCGCCAGTGACCTCTGGTGCATTAACTAGCTGTTGTCTTCCACAGCTACAGCGATCGCCTGGAAACAACCAACGTGTTACCGAGTCGGATGAACCGGTTTGCAGCGTCTTTCCACACGTAGTGCATAGGTCCGTGTTTGACATCTATCTTGCTGGAATCTGATTACACATTTATACCCATATAAATAACAGGTGCATAAACTCAAACCCGGAGGAGGGTCGCCTGTCTAGGGCGATTAATGAGATCATCTCATTCTTTCTGGCTCTGGAAACTCTGCGAGCGCTGCCAGGTTAGACCGGCTAAGTGTTCGCTCGGAATGCTGTTATCTGCGGTTAGAAGACTCTATAATAGCTCCCGTTGCACAGAGCTTAAGACAATGTATGTTGCAGATAAAAGGCTGGCGTCCAAAGGTCTGGTGATCCTGATAGTATCGCTGACGGTGGCATGTCTTTATCTTTGTTCGATTGTCTATTTTGTTCAGAGGCTGGAGGACTCGCTGTCAGGACGTAGTGAATCTGCCAACGCTAATAACGGTGCCTCGAGTAAGGACAGCGCCAAACAGTCCGATTTGCCAACGGTGATTGCCACAATCAAAGGGTTGGTCTGGTTCGGATTCGTACTGTCATTTACGACGGGAGCATTGATCTTAATAGCTGGTCGAAATAGTTTCATTGTTCCTCTCGATCATGTTTTAGATAATGCCCGAAAATTGGTGGCCAGAACGCCATTGAAAGAGTCGCCCCAGGGATCTGTTTCCAATGAGTTCCTGGAGTTAGATGGAACTTTTCAAAAACTACAGACGGCGATTGTCGCCCTGGAAGAGATATTGAATGAAAGCAAAGGCAGAGTAAGAGTTCTCATGGAGAGTTTGCCGAGCGCGATTGTCATCTGTTCCGATCAGGGCATTATCGACATGACAAATACAGCGGCCGAACAGATCTTCGGGTACGGACAGAAGACGCTGAGTGGCTCTCATATTAGTGTTCTATTCACCGGTAATGAGACTGCCCAAAGAGCTGTGATGGATAGCCTGAATGAAAATTTCGTCGGGCGAGTGCAAGATCTTGATGCGGTCAAGAAAGACGGTGGTCGCGTTCCTGTCGAGTTGTCTGTTTCTCGATTCGATATACAAGGGGAGCGGAAATTTCTCATTGTCGCCCTCGACGTATCTGAAAGGCGTGCAGTAGAACGCTTAAAGCAAGAGTTGATGCAAATGGTCAGTCACGATCTGAGAAGTCCCCTGACTTCTATTTGCGGGGGACTGGAGATGCTCAAATTAGGTACGTTCGGTCAGCTGAGCGAGAAGGCTCTTTCGACGGTCGACAAGTGTGATTATGACATTCAGCGCTTGATTAATCTGATCGATGAGTTGCTTGATTTCGAGAAAATTCAGTCAGGCAAACTGAAAATAAACTATGAAGTGGTAGAGATTGGCTCTGTCGTCAAGCGAGCGATCAGCGCTGTTTCCTATCTCGCCTCCAAAAGTGAAATCGAGATTGTTGCGCCCGACAGTTCTATTGAGGCGTTTGCTGATGGCGCCAAACTCGTTCAAGTGACGGTTAACCTGCTCTCTAATGCAATCAAGTTTTCCCCGGCGAACAGCAAAATCTCGATAGAGTCTAGAGAAAGTGACAATTTCATCGAAGTCTCAATCAGCGACCAGGGTAGAGGGATTGCTCCGGCTGATCAAGCAAAAATCTTCGAACGATTCGAGCAGCTCGAAATTTCTGATGCTTCTGAGAAGAAGGGCAAAGGGCTTGGTCTGGCAATATGTAAGGCGATTATCGAAGGGCATGGCGGCTCAATTGGAGTCAACAGTAAAGAAGGTGAGGGCAGTACCTTTTGGTTCAGAATTCCTCAGCCCTCCTGAGACCCGTGTGCCGACAATGACATCATATTCGGTGCCGGATACGGATATGAAATATTCGATTCTCGGGGTCGTAAACTAAGCGTCGAGATTCAGATCCCGGCAAGGAAGATTTTTCGAGCAATTGCTGTTTTCTGTCGTCGAGATTGGCTTGAACAGGCTTTTCAGACTTGTTCCAGGATCTCAAAAGCGTGACCCCGGCACCAGGTAAATCGACGGCGCTAGTTGCCGGATGCTTCCAATCCGACTCGCAGTGGTGGTAGCTTCTCGCCGAGGTTGGACATGGTCTGGTAGACGAAAGCCGCTACATCCGCTCTTGTGGCAAGTTCGCTGGATCGGATGGCGTTGGGGTTGGGATAGCTAACCAGAACTCCGGCGTTGGCTGCCTTTGCGACGCTCGGCAACGCCCATGTCGGCACCGTGGATGCATCGACGAAACGGCTCATCACGGAAGTGTCCGCATTGGCATTTTGCAGCGCTTTCGCTACGATCACGAGGGCCTGTGTTCGGGTTACCTGATCTTCCGGTCTGAATGTGCCGTCAGGAAATCCGGTAACCAATCCGGCGTCGGAGCACTGATCTATTACCGTATGCGCCCAGTACTTTTGCGGAACGTCTTTGAAATTGGCGCTTCGACCGGCTGGAGGCAGATTCAATGCGCGGACGACAATCGCTGCAAACTGAGCCCGCGTGATGAAGTTGTTTGGTTTGAACGTGCCGTCCGGAAATCCGCCGATCGTTCCTCGTTTACTCAATACCGCGATATACTGCTCCGCCCAGTGTCCTTGCGTGTCCGGCGGGGCACCGGTTGTATCGATTTTCGGACCTTTGGAGAGTGTACGAGCGATGTCCTGGTCGAGCCTGTCGTAGTCGCGGGCCAACGTCATTGTCTCCCAGTCGCTAAGCCCGTTGTCGGACGTCTTGAACGACCTCGACATCTCTGCGATTCGAGCGAGCTCGTCGTCGAATTCTCTGCGCCGGTCGTCAGCAATTACGCCGGATCTCGCCGCATCAGCCAGGCGCGCGTTGATTGCAGCCAACTTGGCGTTGACATCAGGCAAAGCCGTGAACGTGCGATCGAGCCTTTGAGAGAGCACGTCATACTCCCGATTGAGAGCCAT
>CAZISK010000199.1:0-10646 GCA_964541355.1 uncultured Candidatus Obscuribacterales bacterium | reverse complement strand
CCACTGAGTTACAGCACCACGGTTTGGTTGATTTTTTGTCAACCGATGAATTTTCCACTCGATGAACCGGCGGATTAGGCGGACCGAGCTGGAAAGGACATTTTCAACTTCTCGACGAGGCGAGACTGATACACGTGCTGGGGACAAATTTGCGGCAACTGACGCTGCCTTCGAAGATACTTGGTCGGTCCCGAAGAGCACCGACAACAGCCGCTCTTGCGGAGTTTCTTCTTCTCGTGCCCAAAGACTGGACACGAACGAACGAAAACCAACGACGGCGAACATCAGCAACAGCGCATGACCGTAAGATGCACTAGCTGTGAATGTCGATGAGAAGAATGTGATCATAATCGTGTAACGCTCCTGTGTATTCAAATCCCAGCACCAGATACAGCCCTTGGGGCTGATCGTCGAGTTGATGCTGGAACGGGAGGCGGAACACGGTAATCACCATTTATAGATAATTTTGTGGAACAAATTGCCAACAGCCGATTCGCTGCTTGCATGATTCCAGTTTATACATGGGCATCGAATTTTGTCAACCAGGTTTTTTACGAAAGTTGCTCTGCTAGCGACCTTCCACATGCGCTTTTGAAAATCACATTTCGAGAGATCTGATTATGGTTTAGATCTATAACTCTTGAATCATGAAGTAACTATGACTTGATTCTAAATTACGAGGTGATTTTCGCGTTGAAAGAGCTCTGCGATGAGGCGGTAGCGAAGAGTGCGTTGAAAAAAACAGATATCCAAGAATGATTCATCAAGATCTTAAAGCAATGAAGTCTGTAACACTTCGAGTAGATAATCCTGGAGTGATGGTTCTTCGAAAATGTTGTCGGATTTTGTTCGCCCTTGCAGATTTATTGAAAGTTGTATTTCTACCACGACCAGCGACACGCGAAATATGTCAGTCTCAGGGACATGTCTGTACCAAAAAATGCGGTACGACGATGCCATTCAAGTCTTCTGCTTGAGCACCAAATATAGTAGCACAGACTTCAATGACGCCCGCTTCGGCAAGCTTAACTGCCGGACGCTCAGGCGAATCACCGAATCAGGTGATTCACCCGGCTCGCCCTTTTTCCCGAGATGTTGTTTTTCCTCACCGTTCACCGGTAATGCGATCTTCCCACGATTTGCCAACCTGTCTTGCGCGAAGGTCATCGCGAAATGCATCTTGCAAATGATTGAGTTCGCGGTGAGCTAAGGCACGTAGACGATATGACTCGGCGATGTTTTTGTCGAGTGCGATCGATTTGTTCAGATCGGCAACTGCGCTCTTTGGATTTCGCATCTCCAGATAGTAACGCGCTCGTTCGATGTACAACTCGGCAAAGGAAGGATTGTCTTTGATCGCAAGAGTCAGGTCGCGCTGGCATAAAGCATACTTCTTCTGCATCGCGTATGCCTTGGCACGCATTCTGAAAGTGATGTAGTACGGATGCAGTTTGACAAGCTTGTCGAGATCCGGGATGGCAAGGGCGGGCTGATTTTTTGACATGTAAGCCTTTGCCCGAACGGTCAACGCTTGATTGTCATTTGAATTAATTCGCAGGCATTGTGTAGCCTCTTCGATGGCACCATCATACTGCTCGATGTCGAGGCGGACTTTCGCTCTGAGAGAATAATTTGCCGCACTGTTGTAACCTTTGGCCTTTGAAACTCGCATTGCCTCGAGGATACTCCAGGCTGCGTCATTCTCCCGGTTTTCTAGTTTGTCATCGAGCATGCCATAGAGTAAATGCGCAGATATGTCCTTCTCGTATTTTTCGCAATGAACTGCTTCCTCTACAGCTTCCTTGTATCGTCTCAGTTTTACCAAACAATCCAATCTTAGTTTTCTCGACGGCAGATCCGCAGACCAGAGCTTCAAGGTCTCATTTATTTCACGAAGAGCTTCTTCCGGCTTATCGTTTGCAGCCAACAACGTTGCTTTTCTCTGATGCAGAAGAGGATCTTCCGTCCATACCGATGTAGCACGATCGAGCCACCTCAAGGAATCCGTGGGACGACCCAAACACTCGGCTAGATTCAAGTAAGCCTCTGGTGGCGCGCTCGGTGAACTCTCCAGATACTGCTGTAGTTTCGTGATTCTTTTTTGTTGATCGAGTGGACCACGGATGTCCGTTAGTGCTACATATGTGCTCATCACTTTTCGATCTATGATCTTGCTACCCACATAGATTCGATTCGATACCTCTGGGGAATCGAAGAATTGAACAGTGCTGGCGGAATACCCACTATCCTTGATGCGTGATCGCCAAAAGGCTTGTCCTACTTCATCGGGCGTCCGCTCGAGAAGTTCCTGGTAGAAGAAAACGACACGTTTATCTACATCCGGAAGTCGTTGGTATTTGTTGACGAACTCTTTCGATCTGGCCAGATCGATGCAAAACTGCCGCACCGCGGTTGGTGCCAGCCTGCTTACGCGTCTGGCGCCTGACTTTCGTTCAACCGCTGTCGGGTCGCGATGCAAAATCAGCCGATAACAAGATGCTGCCACCTGTTCCGATGACGGAGGGGCAGCCGCACAAGCAATCGGTTGTGTTGAATGCAGCACAACGAAAGCTGTGACAACCAATGCAGAGCCCGTCCTTAGCCTCTTAACTAGATGAATTGGTCGGGTGTTATACCGCTTTCCCAGCCAGGACACGGCAATACGGCCCAACCAGGTCGGCAAGCTCGACCAGGAAAGCTTCATCCTCTTTAGTGAAGTTAGCGACGTTATCGCTATCGACATCGAACTGTCCAACAATCTGACCCTGATAACGAATCAATACCACGATTTCAGAGCGAGTATCTGGTGTGCATGCGATGTAGTTGTCCCGCTCCCGGACGTCATCCACGATGATGTTGCTGTCTTCTTTGACCGCGGAGCCGCAGACGCCTTGTCCTACTTGAATCTTGGTGTGTTCTGTTTGGGCACCTTTATATGGACCAAGCAGGAGATGGTCGCCACGCAGAAAGTAAATGCCTACCCAATTCCAGCCAGGCAAGTTGCCGTGCAGCAGGTCGACCGTGGCCTGAAGTATCGTCTCAGGTGAACCGTTGAGGTCTAATACTTGCTCAATGACATCCTGATGTTGCGAGCTGATTCCATTGCTCCCCATGGTGCGGGCTATCCTTACGAGACACAAACGATCATAAGCTTAGCACTATATTTCGCCTGTATGCGGAATAAGAGCTTAAACACCGCAAAAATACACAAGCTTCGTATGCAAGCGTCATCCAGTGGGTTTCAGTTTGTGCAAAATTGTGAAGCTTGCAGATTAAGCCAATTTGCGTTTTGACTCAGAGAGCCGCCTCATCGAGCTTTTGGGTGTTGCGTCGGAATTCTTTTTTTTAAACTTTCGCATTTTAGTGCGCTGGTCCCAGGTCTTACCCAGTTTAATCGTGTAAACCCCTGCTACGAATACAGCCAGTAACACTGCATAGCAGCCGAGGTTGAACGGATTCAGGATGCCGAGAGCCAGAACGGCGATTCCCACGACGGTCCAGATACCAATCAATGAGATAAATTCGTTGGACCTATGAATCTCCAGTTTCAAAGACGTATCTGGTTGTGTGGTTTTGCTGGTCGCAGCGCTACCGGAACGCAGGAGCACGCGTAGATGATCGTCCAGGTGTGCGATTCCCAGCTTCGCGAATGCCTCTTCGTGGGTCGCGTCGTGGCGATCGCAGTAGTGAAGGACACAGATTGCGTCCTGCTCGGTCATCAACTCGGTCTGCACGAGCAATGCGCATTCAACGGCGGCTGCCCGAGCAGTAGAGCGAAGGAATCCAGAAGCGACCAGGGCGTTGAGATTGCCCATACCAAATGCATGGAATCGCGCCTCCGCTTGGTCCAGCTGATCCAATGTAATCAACCCGGCGTCGAGCAGCAGTGCTTTTGCACCATCCGCGGTTTCCGGTTCGTCACGAAAGAGTCGCATGGTCTTTGCGGTTGTTGAAACATCGCTATGACTTTCGACAGCCTTGCGCAAGAGTTTGATCGCCGATTTCCTGTCGATCACGTTTCTCATGCACAGACCTTGCACTGTCAGTGCATCTTGCAGCATTCTCTCGTCGATCAACCCGGATTCGACAAGCAAGCTTCCGATCAGACGTCTGGTCGCGATGGACTCTTCAACCTTGCCGAGCATGTCTCGTTCGTTGATGACTCGACCAGCCAGGAGCAGATCGCCTATTTTGATTCTTGAAAGAGTGGTCGTCGCCTTAATACCCTGGCTTTCCAGAGCCCGCTTGAGATCGACGTTCTCCGTACGAATCTGCATCATCGCTTTCAATGCGGCGCTTCTGGAGATGCGCCCATCGTTGACGAGATGAATACATTCGAACGCGTAGTTGAGGTGAGCGAAAGGAACCGTTCTCAGCATGAGAAGGCTGGTCCCCAACGGGATGTTGCGCTCCGCGCTGATTCGCCTTGCTTCCTTTATGTTGCACTCGGTGGTGACGCCTGACTTCAAGAGAATACTTTCGAGCTCTGAGTAGCTGTCGCCAGTCTTCTGGGTCGAGTCTGTTCTGACTGCTACATAATCGAATGGCAAGCCGTTTGCATGGGAGTTTCGCAGAGCCTCCGCCGCCGTATGCCGGTCGATCAGCATCTCGTCGATCATCTTTTGAGCAAGCCTGGCACTATTGAGTGTGTGTGCCGGTATGTCATGTTGAACCGCTAGAACCGTTTCCAGCGATTGGTGGTATTCGACTGCCGTTCGCAAGGCGGCTTCGAAAGTGTGCGGAGCTATTATTTTTGATTCAAGCAGCAAATGTCCAAGTTTCATGTCTTCGATAGTGGCATGCTTGGAGGGCGCTTCGGGGTAACCGTACTGAGGATTAACGGGACTTTCGTTATGGGAAGTATTCATGGGTGTCCTCGTTAAGAAAACTGCTGTGAGCTGCGCGGTTATATTTCCATCCTATGAGTCTTTAAATAGGCTGTGAATTCACGGTAGTGATATATCGAAAGTGCGTATAAATCCGAGCAAACGTTCACCACATGTGGCGCTTCGCAAGATGAAAATTGGGTCCATTTTCTGGTAAATTATCTAAATAAGAGTTTGTTCGAGATAACTCGGCAAAATGTCTAAATAACTGGTATTTGTGGTTTATTTCCGTCACTGGCCAGGTCGGTCCACATTGGCGGCTGTCTAAGCTATCATTGTGGTCAAACCGATTGCGGCAGCGGCGTTTCAGGCGATTCGAATTCGGAGTGACAGGTGGCGTACTATTTTGCCCCAATAGCCAATGGGATGGGTGATTTGATTGTCTCACTGCCGGTCCTGGAAGGTGTTCTAGCGACAGGTGAGGCCACCCATCTCATTTTGCGGTCACCGAATCAGTTTGGGCTCGCCCACCGCATCGATGGACTGAGAACAACTTTTCTCCGGACCGGTTGAGTCCATATGACGTTTTCATCAATCTTCGCAGCCGTCCCCTTCAGTCTGACTACATTTGGGGCTTTTGGGAGTTCGAGGAAAAGTATACGGGATACAAAATCAACGATGTTCTCAGCGGCATCTGCCGGGACTGGAAGATTAATGCCCCCGAAGAGGACCACTGCATGACCAAAATCGCTCCAGAGCTCGTCGCCGAGAGTGTAATCAGACTGATCTCCAAGAAAGGTTGAACCAACTAGCTGTTTCAGCCATCAATTCCTTCATAGAACTAGAGAATTTGCTTGGAAGGATTTAATTGCTGCGAATCGGTTTTATAAAATCATATTGCTTGATTTAGTAAAACAGAGTACATGATCCTAAGTGTCCTGCTGTTGGGCAAATGCTAAATGACGATTAACGACGACATTTCACGACTTGGGCTGGAATTGGACAGACTGGAGAGCGAGAACTCACCAGACAACCCACTTTTGATTGAGCCGCTCGAAAGGCTCGCTTACGCGCATCACCTGATGGGTGACTATGACCGGGCGGAAGAAAGCTACAAACGCGCCCAGCATCTTCGCGAAAATTTCCGATCAGATGATATCGAAGGGCAGATTTACAGCTCACATTGTCTGGCGATTCTGATGCGTATTCAGAACCGGTTTGCCGAGGCAGAGCCTTACTACATCAAGGCGATCGAGTTGTCGAAGAGACATCTTTCCGATCGACACCTCGATACCGCGATGCGAAAAAACTATCTTGCCGGACTCTACTTCGCCTGGGGTCGATATGACATGGCTAAACGACTGGTAGATGCGAATCTTTCATTGTACCGGGGTGCTCTTGGTGAAAAACATGAGGTGGTCGGAGTGGTGGCAATGGGACTATGTCTCATTGCTAATCGGCAGGGACTGTCTCATGAAGCCGGTGAGTTTTTCAAGTTGGCTGATCGGCTATTGCCGGCAGGTCCTCGTGCGGCAATTATGCTCGACTTCAAAGATTTGGCTGCGAGCCTGTATTTCCTTTCGAAAGAAAAGTTCAAACAGGGGCAGATCGAAGAGGCTGAGACACTTTATCGCTACTCTTTGATAATCGAGACAGAAAGGCTCTGGCCCGGGCATCGCATTGTCGGAGACAACGTACAGCTTCTGGGGGACCTCTATCGTTCGCAATACATGACCGTCGAAGCCGAGTTTTTGTATCGAAAGGCTTTTGAAATTCGGCGTGCCACTATGGGTGAAGACCATCTCGACGTGGCCGTGAGTGCGCATTCGCTTGGCACACTGCTTTTTGACAATCGACGCTTCGATGAAGCTGCAACATTTCTAATGGTTGCTTGTGATATCCGCGGCAAAGCCGGATTTCCACCTTTGCTCGCCAACTCTCTTCGCGCATATGCAGCCTGTCTCCGTCAACTCAATCGACAGGAAGAAGCCGAGGCGTGCGAGCAAAAAGCTCGTAACATCTTTGAACGATACAACCCGGTTTGAGCAGTCAAATCGGCGAAGCAATGCTAGAATTCCAAATCCCGGACGTGGCATAGATTCCGGGACATTTGCACACTCCCCAACGAGCGAGCGTAAATCATGCGAATTATAGTATTTGGAGGCGGCATGCAAGGCCGCGTAATCGCGAGTAATCTTGCAGCACGCATTGAAAGACCTGAAGTTGTGATCGCCGACATCAACGCGATTGAAGGTCTGGACGGGAATGTCAGCTACCGGAAGGTTGATGTGCTTGACAAGGGCTCGGTGGCCGCCGCGGTAAAAGACTTTGACGCCGCTGTGCTGGCAGTGCCAAGTAGTATCGCCCGCGATGCGTTGCAGAATTTGCTGTTGACGGGAATCGCAACAGTTGATGTCAGCTTCACTCCGGATCCGCCAATAGATCTGAATGAGATTGCACTTTCCACAGGCAGTTGCTGTGTTGTCGATTGTGGTATTGCCCCTGGTTTAACTCACATGTTGGTCGGGACAGCATATGCCGAACTCGGCGGTCTGGACAGAGTCAAAATTCTCGTCGGTGGTATGGCGCAAGATCCGCCACCCGTCTTTCATCACGCTATCTACTTCAACGCATGCGATCTATTGTCTGAGTATGTCAGACCGGCGCGTGCTCGAGTTGCCGGCAGAGATATCGAACCGAATCCGCTGGAGGCCACAGTCGAAACTTTCGATGATTTCGAGATTGGTCGACTTGATGCATTCCTCAGCGACGGGCTCCGAAGTCTGCTCAAATCGTATCCCGATATTCCCGACATGATTGAGCGCACATTACGCTCGGCAGGACACATGAGCACGATGCAAAACCTTGCTGAAATGGGACTGTTCGAGGAAGATTCGATCTCCCACACGGCCAAACCACTTGCGAAAAAGTATCCGGCGGAAAAATATCCGGATGTACTTCTTATGGTTGTTGAAGCACAACGTGGCGATACTATCAAACGTTGGCGTCTGATCGATCATTGGACCGATGGTCAATCTGCCATGTCGCGGACGACGGGCTACACTACTGCGGCAATGGCGATGGTTCTGGCTCGCAGGCAGTTCACCACCCCTGGTGTGCATGCGCCGGAAAAGATTGGTGAGGTCGATGGACTGACGGACATCATCGTTGCCGATCTGGCTGAGCGTGGAGTGAGGACTGACGTACAATTGATTGTTCCGACCAGCGCTAAAGCGACAGCCGCTCACACAAAAGAAATGGCAGTTGTGTAAGAACCGAGAATCCGTTCAGACCTGAACTACTGATGTCGGCGCAGGTTCTGCATTCCGGTCGCGTCTTACCGCCATTTCCGTAAGCACGAATTCGATGATCTTTTCGATCCGGACACGTCCAATTGGTCTTTTCAGTTTTGATGTGTCAACGATCGGGATTTGCTTCAGATCGCGGTCTCTCATGGCCGAGACTGCCACCGCCAGCGGTTCGTTAATCGCCAGCGAAATCGGATTCATCACCATGATGTCGATGACCGGAAGGTCTACGTCCGGATCTGCAAGAGGCGCCTTCTCGAGCGCTCTAACCAGATCCGATCTGGTTATTATTCCCGCCAGCTCGCCAACGCTGTCGACGATGCAGCATAGATCCGCTCCGGTTTGATTCATTTTGATGATGACCTCCTCTACGCAGGAGTCCATTGGAATTGGAGACATTGGTAACGGCTCCATCATCGATTGTATAGACATCGCTTCCAGAATCGCGCGTACATCGGGAACGTTGTGCCACATGCCGGTTCGTTTTAACGATGCTTTCGCAATCGCGTCGCGCACCGGTACCAGTGCCGATGAAATCTGGGTGAATACGTTGCGACCCAGTACCATGCAGACCAATTCTGTCCTGGCTCGGACGCTGTGACTTCGGCATGTGCTGTCGAGCAAGGAAGACTCACCAAAAAAATCGCCCGGGCCGAGCACTGCTTCGCACTGCAGGCCGCCGTCCATGCGATGCTTGAGTATTTCAACCTCGCCGCGTTCGATAACATAGAAATCCGTTGCGCTGTCGCCGCTTCGGAAGATGAAGTCGCCTGCTGCGTAGTGCGCTTTTCCAAGTCTCTTTGTTCTGTCCGCTTTGAGGTGAGCCAGCGTCCGTGCAAAGATCAGATCACCCATCCATTCGATGCCCACTTGAATCTTCTGGGTCAATGATGGCAGCTTCATCAGGTAGATTCCTCGCCAGAGGAACCATGCCAGGAAGCCGGAAATCCTCAACCCCTGTACCTCAGCAACGGCGTTACGTCCACCTATAGAGCAGAGTTGTCCTTGCATCTTATATTTGAAGGGCAACGTCTCTTTGTTGGCCATTCTTCTTACGATGTTATGTGCCACCTGTGCACCCTGACGCTCGGCGAACTGCGCGACGGGAGGGCAGTATTTGCCATCCAGGCTGTTAACTACCGCACCGCAATCGCCCAGCGCCCAGATGTTGGCATGTCCAGGCAGGCTCATGTCCGGCTCGGCTAGCAGGCGTCCGCGTTCTTTCGGTGTGGTGAGTCCGGCGATCAAATGTTGAGTGGTAGTACCTATGGTGCATACCACTGTGCCTCCATGCAATACGGAACCGTCCTCGATTCGCAGACCTTGCTGGGTAGCCATTGAGGCTCTGGAGTTCATTCGAAAGTTGACGCCTGCCTTTTCCATCTTCTGTCTGGCAAAGTCTCTGAGGCTGGTCGATACTTCAGGAAGAATCTGATCGCCTGAATGTACCATGGTGACCTTGATCTCGTCCTCCCGAATGTTGCGGAAAAACTTGCGGCTCCTTCTAACCAGGTCGTTGATTTCGCCTGCAACCTCGACCCCGCTGAAGCCTCCTCCGACGATGATGAAGCTCAGGTACCAGGCGCGGCGATCCGGATCTTCGCATACCTCTGCCTTTTCCATTTGCTCCATCAGATGTGACTGGAGCGCCAGCGCGTCGCCGATTGTTTTGAGCGGGTAAGCATGCTCGTCCATCCCGGGAACCAGGGAAAGATTTACGGTATTACCGCAGGTCAGCACGCATTGATCGAATTTCATCGATCGAATCTGTCCATCATAGGCCTCGTAGAAAACCTGGTTGTTCTCGAGATCGATGTTGGTGACATCTTCCGTCCTGCACCTTACATCCTTGAGAAGCTGCCGTAAGGGAGCCCCGACGTCCTTCGGTTGGACAGCCGCGCTAACCACCTCTGCCAGTAATGGGTGGAAGACCATGTGATTTTCTTGATTAAACAGCACGATCTCGACGTCGCGAGGCAGCAACTTGGTGAGCGTGCGCGCACACTTGACTCCGGCGAAACCGCCGCCCACGATAATAATTCGTTGACTCATGACCACTCCTGGCGCAAGACGAGCCCGGTAAGATGGGCCGGAATTATACCAGACCGCAGATTAAAATCCACATTGTACGGTCAACTTTCTCAGTTGGCATCTCTGGCAAGATAGGTCTCGTTGTTTTTCAAAGTGGGCACCAGATATGATGCCAGATGCCGGTCGACAGTCGAGTTGGCGATGGCATAGAGCTTCCTGCTTTTTTCGAAAAGCTCCTTGCGTTGGTTGTCGGAAGTGGCTGCATTCCCTGATAGATAGTAGGTCACCGCCAGGTTGTTGTAGTCTCTGGTAATTACCGGGTCATTCTTTTTCAGGCGTGCCGACTCGTACTCCAAAAGCGACTCGTAACAGCGCAGCGCAGGCGGAAAGGATCCCTCCGCCTGATACATTCCACCCAGTAGAAGGCAATCTTCAACAAAGGATTTATTGTAGGTAATGGTATTATCGGCGGTATCGACTG
>CAZISK010000198.1:0-10654 GCA_964541355.1 uncultured Candidatus Obscuribacterales bacterium | reverse complement strand
CTCTCGATTACCGCTACGTGATTGAGCATACCTCTAAGATTGTCAGCTGCAGAGACGGACAGCTTTCCTGCCGCCAGGTTGTAAGCGATTTTAGCATCTAGACCGGCACGCCTGCGCATCAGATCATCGATAGCATACACGTGCGTGTCTGACAAGACAATCGTCGAGCCCTGGATGAAAGGCTTAACATCGACAACCTTGAGATCGGAGGTGACCAGGTCGTATTCCATCGCCAATGGTAGAACCTGTTCATACGTCAGCTGCGACGCTGACTCAAACGATCTTGACGCTGCGGCGAGTCGATCGAGCTCTTGTCGGAACACCTCGGCTTGCGCTTGAGAAAGTGTGTTGTTAGCCAATTTTTGAAACCCTCAATAAAGACTGTGCATTCTATTCACCTTTTGTAGCGCAGCGCATGGGGGTTGATGCCGCCGGGACACCGGATTACACGGATGTAAACTGCGACTGCCCTAGCCCTCTGTGTTACACGGGATCGTGAGCCGGAATGGTGAAGTAGAATGTGGTACCTTCGCCGACTTTCGACTGAGCCCAGACTTTGCCGCCGTGCAGCTCTACGATCTTCTTGCACATTGCCAGTCCAAGACCGGTGCCGGGATATTCGTCGGCATGCAAGCGCTGGAACATCTGGAAAATCTTGTCGGCATGCTCCATCTCAAATCCGATGCCATTGTCGCGCACGGCAAGCATCCACATAGGGCCTTTCCGTTCCGCAGTGATTTCGACAATTGGACTGCTGTCTTTGCTCCGATACTTCATGGCGTTGCTCAGGATGTTTTGCATCAGCAATGATAGATATTCAGTTCGACCTTTCACTACAGGTAGATGCTCTGGAATTGTTATGCTGACACCGGATTCCTTGATGGCAAGCTGCAGATCTTGGATGACGGCGGCCGCAACATCGTTGAGATCGACGGCGTTAGCTTCGAATCTTTCTCGCCTGACATTGCTGAATTTTAGAACATCGTCGATACGCGCCATGGCCATGATCGACGATCCATGAATAAATCCGAGGAACTGTCTTGCTTGATCGTCGAGCTGCTCGGCATACTCCTGCTCCAAGAGCTTGGAGTATGTCGCCATTGTGCGCACCGGCTCCTTCAGATCGTGAGCTGCGATCCAGGCGAAGTCCTCGAGCTCTTTATTAGAGAGTGAGAGTTGTTCTGAAGCTTTTACGAGTTCTTGCTCCGCTTGTTTTATCAAAGTTATGTCTCTGAAAATGGCAGCACCGCTGGTGACTTCACCATTTGCATCTTTGATCGGCGACACGCATAAGGACAGATAAACGGCTTTGCCGTCCCTGGTAGCATATGGCACCTCGATCATGTCCAGCTTTCGGCCTTCACGCAGAACTTGAATGACGGTATCCATATCCGGACCGATGAGCTGTCTCATTGTTCTTCCGATCGTTGACTCGACGCTGTATCCGAAAAGCTCTTGAGCTCCCCGATTCCAGCTCAGGACGGTGCCGTTGAGCAGGAAGCTGACAATTGCATCGTTGGACGACTCAACGATCGAAGCCAGCTGCCGATTGCGATACTCCGCCGACTCGCGCCTGATCATCTCGGCTTTGAGCTCATCATAAGCCTTCTCCATCTGTGCCGGCTGAGGAAGCTCAAGCAACTTTGGAATCAGGGGCCACATCATAATCGAAGTGGCAAGAAAAGCACCACCAGCTAACACGTCGACAATGGCGGACAAACCAAAAACGGGATTAAAGACTGTCCACACCTTGATTGCATGTGAGGCGCCGCAAGCAAGGCAGGCAGAGGTAAACAGATAGAAAATCCAATGCGTGCTCGGATATTGTGTCCGTCGTAAGTAGGAGAGCACTGCCACCGGAATCGTGAAAAATGATACGGCGGCCAACAAGTTACCAACGATGAGCATCAGGACCAGCATGGAATTCCACTTGAAGCAAAGTCCAAGTGGGCTGAAGCCATCCGTTGCTAAGAGCTGATCCATAAGAAGAACCTGATCCCACAATCGCAGTTTACCGGTTATCTATCAACCGGACCAGCATTCAGTTTTCAAATTAGCTCTGTCATCATCTGTAAGTCTGATATCCATACCAAGGTCTTTTTTGCTTAGAAACTAAGCACGCAATCATTCTCTTAGCACCCTCTTAGCACCGGCGAATAGCAATGGTGCAGAAGGCTCGAATCCGTAGCCAGTCTAGAGGGGGGGCTGACGCCCTGTCCGCTTGCAAGTTCTGCGCTCGCAACGGGCGGTCCAATCCTCTTACTTCAAAGATGTCGGCAAAATCGGATTGAAACATTACGGAAAGCTCTACTTCGACAGGCGATGCATCGAAGTTCTCCAGCGTAATCTCCTCCCAGAGCACATCGGTCAGTACGATCTTCCGCTGCAAGGTGCCAAAGCTTAGAAACTGTTGAATCGGCACAGTTTCAGGTCAGCGAGTGATCCGTTTTTCCGCCTCAGATTCAGTCAGAAAAAAAATCCACACTGTCTCTACAAAACGGCAAAGATAAATTCGTGGCGAAATTAATGTCGCTGCAAATTTGCTGAAGGGAAAGGACAGCAATGAAGCCATTTGAGATCACCATACATATGCATGACGCATAGCGATTAAACTAGCGAAAGATATATAAGGGAAGAATACACTTGTAAGAGGCGTAAGACGTGCACAATTATCAGTCATCGCCAAGCACCGGGCTTTTTCCTTACTGATACTGCATGTAGTGACATCAAAATTCACGGGTGAATCATATGGCAGCAAGAGCAATATGGAGCGGAATCATAACTTTCGGAATGGTCAGCATTCCCGTCAAGCTTTATTCCGCGACCGACAACAAGGATATCTCCTTCAATCAATTGCATCGGGACTGCAAGGGTAGAGTAAGAGAGCAGCGAATGTGCCCAACCTGCGATCGGAAAATCGAGTACGACGAGATTGAAAAAGGCTACGAATACGCCAAAGGCCAATATGTTGTTCTAACTAAGGAAGATTTCGAAAAACTGCCATTACCAAATAAGAACGCAATCGAGATTACGTCGTTTATAGACAATTCTGAAATAGACCCGGTATTCTACGACAAGGCCTATTACATCGAGCCGGATGAGGCGGCACGCAAACCGTTTACCTTGTTCATGCGTGCCATGATCGACAAAGGCATGGTGGCAGTCGCCAAAGTGACAATCAGAACAAAAGAGCGGCTCTGCTGCCTTAGAACTTATGGTGGCACCATGATGATGAACACTTTGCTCTACCCTGACGAAGTTCGCGTAGAGTCGGACAAGCCGTTGCCCGACGTACAGATCTCCGACAAGGAGCTGGCGATGGCATCGAGCCTCATCGATCTGATGGCGCAGGAGTTCACTCCTACCACATACAAAGACAGCTATCGTGAAGCGCTGCTTCAGTTGATCGAAGCTAAGCTCGAGGGTAAGGAGATCCACGAGTCCCCCGCCGCCGCACAGACAAATGTTGTCGATCTGATGGAAGCGCTGCAAGCAAGCATGGAGAGCATCAAAGCCAAGAAAGCAGCCCCTACCGAGGCGGCCAAGATGGCGGAAGAGCCGGTAGCGGCGGTCGCGACCGGAGCAGAGAAGAAAACGAGAAAACGCAAGACCGGTTGATGGAAATTCGATTTGCAAGGCATCGAATATTGAACGCAGCAATGCTATGCGGCGGCTCCTTGAGAAGCGGTTTGGCTTTGACCTCGCCAGGTCCAGGAACCTTTAGCGACGCATTGACTTCGCCCGCGCGAGGTCACGGTCATCATGCTTGATCTGTCCAGTGTCGTAGGCGCTCGCCGCTCGATAATGCAGGTCAAATTCACACCGATGCTCGCAAGTTTACCGGAGGGACCTTTTTCAAAGTCCGGCTGGATCTACGAGCCCAAGATGGATGGAATGAGAGCCGTCGCTATCGTCAAAGACGGAAGCTGCCAGCTCATCTCGAGACGAGCCTTGCCAATAACCAATCAATATCCGAGCCTGGCAGAAGAGGTCAGAAAACTTACGATTTGTGATGCCATCATAGATGGTGAAATAATCGCTCTCAACGAGCTCGGTCGCCCGTCCTTCCAACACCTGCAGCAACGAATGAATCTCATCCGCCAGGCTGATATCAACAGAGCCGAGCAAGCGGTACCAGCCTATTACTTCGTATTCGACATCGTATACGCCGACGGATATGACTTATGTGGAATGAAACTGTCCGACAGAAAGACGATACTGAAAGAGCTCTTGCAACAATCCGAGAAGGTGCGGCACCTGACACATTTTACCGACGATGGGGTGGCGGCATACGAAGTTTGCGTCGACAACGGTTTTGAAGGCATCGTAGCCAAGCGGCTCGACAGTCCTTACGAGCCGGGCAGAAGATCCGCCTACTGGACGAAGGTAAAGGCACAGCAAACGGACGAATTCGTAATCGGCGGCTTCACCGCAGGAACAGGTTCGCGCAGCCCCACATTCGGTGCCTTGCTTTTGGGCGCATACGACGAATTGAACAACTTTGTTTATTGCGGCAGCGTGGGCACCGGATTCGATGAGCGACTCTTGAGAGAGCTGTTGCGTCGCATGGAGCCTCTGAAACAACCGAAGCATCCTTTCGTAAAACGTCCTGATGAGAAGAAGGAAGTGACCTGGTTGAGCCCACAAATCGTGGTCGAAATCAAGTTCATGGACTGGACGAGAGACGGGCATTTGCGCACTCCGGTGTTTCTTCGAGTTAGAGACGACAAAGTCAAAGAAGAGATTCGACTGGACAGGAGGGCGCCGACATCTCAGGGTTTAAACATCGAGATAACGAAACAGCGATCACCGTCAACGGTCAGTGAGCCTATCACGGCTTACAGAGAATCGGCGGCTCGAGCCACTCCTGGTGATCAGGAGGTAAAGGACAAAACCGTCCGGGTGGAGACCTTGAAGGCGGCCGACAAGCCGAAGCCAAAAGGCAAAAAGGCACGGGAACGCCAGCGGCCCGAGCAGTCCGATCAGCAATCGGAAATGAAAATCTGTCACGATGTGGCGGCTCAGCTGGCGGTTTCCAAAGGCGAAAAAACAGAAGTTGTCGTAGACGGAGACATCATCGAGTTTACCCATCTCGACAAGATTCTGTGGACATCGCCTCCGGGCAGCGGATTGCCAAAACTAACCAAGCGCGATCTGATTCGCTACGTCGCCTTACTTGCACCGCATTCACTACCATACCTGAAAGACAGGCCGTTCACCGTGGTTCGTTCACCTTACGGCATGAAAGGAAAACGCTTCTACCAGAAGCACTGGAATTTTCAGATTCCAGATTTCGTAGAAACGTGTTTCGTCGAAAGAGAACACGATGAAGACACAGAAGTAGCGATGTGCAACAACTTTGCCTCTTTGCTCTGGTTTACTCAACACAGCGTCATGGAACAGCACGTTTGGCTCTCTCGAATTACCACGGAAGACGCAGGCACTCGTCCTGATTTTATGGTCTTTGACCTGGACCACCATTTCGAGGATGAAGTCAAAGAAGCTCGACTTTACCGCAAAGACGCATTTTTGCGCGTCTCAGAGGCGGCTCAATGGCTGAAAGAGGCACTGGATTCAGTATCACTGACTGCCTACTTGAAGACCTCCGGACGCAACGGAATTCATGTCTTCGTACCGATCGAAACAACCCTGCTCCACGAAGAGGTGCGAATGCTCGCTGAGACCATAAGCAAGTTTCTCCTCAATAAACACGGCGACAAAGTAACCATCGACGCGGTAACAGCAAAGCGCGATGGCAAAATTCTGCTCGACTACAGCCCTAACTGCAAGGGTAAAACGCTTGTCGCACCATACTCACCAAGGCTGGTCAAGGAGCAGACCGTGTCAATGCCGCTAAAGTGGTCGGAGCTCGGACAGATCACACCTCCTGATTGTACGATGACAACCGTGCCCGAACGAGTTAAGGAGCTGGGCGACATCTGGCAGGACTGGCCGCTTAATCGGAAGAGTCTTGAGAAGATTCTGGGCAAGCGCTAATTGTAGACGTCCCGAAGATATACAAGCAGGCAACGACAGCAATACAATCCGTTTGTCTACGCGCTCTATATATCTCGGTCATAGCATAGCAAAGCCTACCATTTGATCGACCGATAGAATATGCCGACACCCCTGAAGACATATATCGCCAGGTAAGAATCTCTAAGAATAAGCGGTCGTAATTGACTTTACTTTCCAACTGTTTTTAGATCAATGCATTGAAATTACAGTGCGTGAAATTCGCGCTTTGTATGCTTGTCCGGGAAGGTGAGCTCCTCTGGACCGCTCCGCGGTTCGGTCGATGATTCGTCGACCTATTCAACATGCCACTCGCTCGAGATAGCAATCGCATCCAAGCCGCTCTGCGGCTCTCCTTCGCTTGCCATCTATCTAGCTGCACCTGATTGGAACTCTGGTATCCGATCTAGCAGAGGGGCTTACCTGATCCGGTCATTCGGCACCATATACAACACCAGCTACGGCACAGACGACATTCGGCGAATGGATATCTTTCAGTTAGTAGAACTGCTCGACACTTCAGAATTGCACCTGAAGAAACTGGCCAATAGAAACGAACGTTTCTATAGCGAGTTCGTCGTCGCGAAAAAATCGGGCGGGTCCCGAAAGATAGTGGCGCCTGACGACGAGCTCAAGGACCTGCAAAAGAAAATCGCAGTCCTGATCCTCAATAAAGTAGATTTGCATGAAGCATGCACAGGCTATCGAGCTGGAAAATCCATTGTCGATAACGCCCAGCCCCATGTGGGTCAACACTTTGTCTTGAATATGGATCTGAAGGATTTCTTCCCTTCGATCTCAGCCAATCGTGTAGCAGGCTTGTTCCAGAGCCTGGGCTGGACGCGTCCTGTAGCGACGCTGCTCGCGCGCCTGACGACATACAAAGGCGCACTGCCTCAAGGAGCTCCGACTTCGCCGGCTATTGCCAATCTGTTGTGTCGTCGGCTAGATACCAGACTCAATAATTTTTCCAGAGTGCGAGGCTGGCAATACACGCGATACTGCGATGATCTAACAATCTCAGGAGCAGGGTCGCCGGATTCCGACATGCTCACCATATATAGTATCATCGAGTCGGAAGGCTTCTCGGTCAATCTCGACAAGACCAGGACGCGTTTCAAACATCAGCGCCAGGTCGTGACCGGTATCGTCGTCAATCAAAACATCCGCATACCGCGCGAGCAGCGTCGACTCCTCAGAGCGATCTGCCACCAGATTGGTTTTGAACCGGAGAGTTTTCGCGGAGTCTCGAATCAGGTCCTCGGCCAGTTGAGCTTCGCGCAAATGGTCGAAGCACAGAAGGCACCAGACATTTATCGCCAATCAGCACAATGCCTGCTCGACGCAAAAAAACTGGCCAGACAGGCAGGCGCTATCTACTGACCGACCGGTTCAGCACCTGGATCTCTTTGTAAATGGCATCGGCCTCGGTGCCTTTATTAGCCTTGTACAAAATTCTTGCGTAATTGGTAAGCGCGTCGACCAGTTTTGGCTTACTCCCATTGCACTTCCGCAAAATCGATACCGACTCGGCATATTCGCGCGCTGCAACATCGAATCGATTCAGCTGCACGTGGTTGTTTGCAAGTTGACTCAGAAGAATTCCGTACCGCTCGCTTTCGCCTCTGGTCTTCTCGATGGAAATTGCTTCATCGAGAGACCGACAGGCATTGTCGTAATCGTGCAGGTCGGTATAGCATTGCGCGATGTCCGAGCAGGTCGCGACTTTCCTCGTGGGATCGCTCTCCGACTCGAGCGCTGTCTTAAGCATTTCAACTCTGTCTTTGAGAGCAGCCTGCCGGGCTTCGAGCTGGCGTTCGAAATTGCCGGCAACAGTGGTCGTTCCGCTGCTGGACGACCCCGAATGGCGATAGCCGAAATCAGGCTTCGGAAGTGCAACTCCATTCGCCTGGTAGCTTCGCATATCGACGTCACGCGGACCGGCCGCCAAGGCGTACTCCAACGGCAACTTGTCCATAGAAGGATCAGGAAGTCGACCGAAGGGCGACGCATGACGAACCGTTTCCATTGCCGCTTCGTCTACAGCTCGATCTCCGGACGACGTCTTGATGTAACAGTTAGTGACTTGCCCGTCGGGATTTAGAGTGAACACGACCGATGCCTGGCAAAGGTCCTTCGAATCCGGCGGCGTCCATATCGACAAGATCTTGCGTTTAATTTCGATGAGGTATGGTTCGAAATTGGTGCCTCTCATAGCGCCTGAGCCAAAGTGAATCTCGAAGTGCAATGCCATGCCGCTCTTGAACGACTGCGGCATCTGACCGAAAGGAGAAGCCTTCTTAGCAGCTTGCAACGCAATCAAATCGGCTTCGCGATCGCCGGAACTTTGTTCCATTCGAAGCTCTGTCAGAGTACCATCGCGCTCAATCTTCATAAAAACGACTGTTCGGCCCCTGGGTTTACGGTCGAGCGGTCGCAAATGCTCATCAATTCTCTTAGTGAGGCGCTTCAAATAGAGCTTATGTTCAAAGTCAAGCTGGGTCTTTGTTGGTGTAGCCCTCGCCCTCGGCTTTGCAAAATTGGTCTGCACCTGCTTCATAATGACCGGGATCCTCACCTGCTGCGTAGGCGCATTCTCTCTGCGGGGTAGATATTGCTGACTCTGAGCCGCCTCCACACTTAAGGCAAGGAGTGCAACTAATGCTGAGATGATTGATTGGGTTTTCATAAGCATCACGAGGTCGTACTTCCAAATCATGTCTATACCACGTGTGGCATAATATTACACCGACGGTCAGCCTACTTGTCCGCTCATCGGACATTTTCTCTCGAAACAATGACATTTACGATTGCGGGTCAATTTCGTGACACCATATCGGGTATCGCGCAACAGCAGTTATCGAACGATCGGTAAACAGTATTGAAGCAAAAACCCTCTAGTTTCAAACCATCGAAAACCCAGAGCTCTCATGGTCGACGCAATGCCCGAGATTTCAACCCACAATCGGAATGCCAATATATTGCTTTCGTAAAACCTTATGGGGTGATCTCGCAATTCAGCGAAGAGAAGGGACATCGAACACTGGCCGAGTTCGGCTTTCCACAGTCGGTATATCCGGTGGGACGCCTTGATGTAGAAAGCGAAGGTCTCTTACTGCTGAGCGACGATACGCGATTCAACAAAGCATTGCTAGATCCAATCAATCAGCATGAACGCACCTATTGGGTCCAGGTTGATGGAATTCCCGACAAGACCAGCTTGCATAAACTCAGTAATGGCATAACTATTCAAGGACGTGAAACCGCTACCTGTCATGCTCGGCTATTGGAGCCCGAGCCTGACCTACCACCACGGCCGGTACCAATTCGTTTTCGCAAAGACATTCCGACGAGCTGGATCAGCATAACGCTGACGGAAGGAAAGAACAGACAGGTTCGAAAAATGACCGCAGCCGTTGGGCATCCGACATTGCGTCTGGTGCGCTGGGCGATAGGGAATATGACAATAGCCGATCTCGATCTTGCGCCCGGTGAGTGGCGACGTCTCAAAATTGACGAAGTGAAAAGGCTGTTCGAAAGAAAATTTGCGTTCGAATGAAAAATGCGTCGGTTGGAAGGAAGTGTCGCCGGGTAGAAAGTTGTCTGGATAATTTGATCTATGTATGGGGAATTGATGATGGGCTCAATCGAATTTATGAGAAATGCAGGGCTTGCCGTTGCGGTACTAGTGGGAAGTACCCTGGTCTGGAATGCGGCCAATGCAGAACCCGCAAAGAGGAGCAGTTGCGCAACAACATTGATCGCTGCGACAAAGACAGCGAGATATCAAAATAAGGAAGGGTTTGAGCGTCCGACGAAGGATATCATCAACACACTTCAGGACAACGAAGTAACCCGCTTCACCACACTTCTGGATGGATTCACGCAGGCGTTCGACCTGGACAAGACGCTGAAAAACAGAGGACCATATACGCTATTCGCCGTTTGCGACCATGGCTTCAAACGCATGCAAGATGACGATGTGATGGCACTTTTCGCCAACAAGAAAAAACTACGGCAAGTTCTCGAGTATCACATAGTGGAAGGCAACTTCGACTCTGAAGCGCTCAAGAAAACTAAGAAGTTCAAAACAATTGAAGGTCACGAAATCACCATCAACGAATCAGGCGGCAATCTCTACGCTGACAAAGTACTGATTCAAACAGTCGATGTGCCATGCACTAATGGAATCATTCATATTCTCGACGGCGTCGTAATGCCTCCATTAACCCAGTAGCGCGCAATCTTCATATACTGACCGAGTCTCCCCTAATTCTCTTGACTACCACGTAAACGAGGTCACTCACAGGGGTCTAACCCAAATCAAATAAATAGACTGCTCGCTGAGCCGAACGATTCCCTAGCGACGTCCTTATGGCATTGGTGCACGACCGTAGAGTACGTAGAATTAGTAGATTGGCGAATGTCGCCACGCAGGAGTAAGAATGAATAAGATTTCCACTCGTTGTTTGATTGCAGGTTTGGTCCTCATCGCTGGCACCGCCCCGGCTTACTCGCAATCGCAATCACAAGTTGACCGGATCAATCAGTGGTTTGCAAACGATAAAGAGAAGGAAAAAGAGCGCGAAAATTACTGGGATCGTCAGCACACAGCGCCGATAAAGACTCCGGGAGCAAT
>CAZISK010000197.1:0-10664 GCA_964541355.1 uncultured Candidatus Obscuribacterales bacterium | reverse complement strand
AACCATAGCTACTGATACTAACGCATCATTCGTGAGTGGTGCTAACGGTGCCATAACGCTGAGCAGCAACATTACCGCCGGTTCCGAGATTAGTCTCAACGCTAATGGAACCGGAGCAATTCAGTACTCGCAGGGAACGCTTACTGCTTCCAAAGTTGTGCTGACATCCGGATCCGGAAACATAGGCACAGCAGGTGGAAAAGTAAGGACTGCTGCTAGTGAAGTAGTGGCAAACACAAGTGGGGTCGGAAGTGTCTACATTCAGAGTATGAATGCCACCAAACTCCTCCAATCATCGGCCGGAAATCTCTTTGAACTAGTGTCGAGCGGCAACCTGGAAGTTCAGGAATCGCTGACGGCTAACCGCGTTACACTGACAACTAACGCCAATAACTCAACTATTACGGTCGATGGAGGCGTGACTATAACCGCAACTACCAATTTCACGCTGAATACTCACGGAAATGGTGCTGCATTATTGTCGGCAAATTCTGTCGTCAACTCCAATGACACCACAATCCAGGGCGGCGTGGTATCACTATTGGGAACAATCGCAGGTGGAGCCGGTCCAGTCGATGTAACAGCGAGTGAATCGCTCTCAGTCCACGGAGCAATATCGGCAAACCGTATTACACTGAGAACTAATAACAATGATGGATCGATTGAGGTTGGCGCGAATAGTGTACTCACATCTGCTACGGCAGTGACTATCACCACCAATGGTCTGGGAGCGCTAAACTCACTCGGTAACATTAACGCCGCCAACGTCAATCTCACAGGAGACCTGGTAACTCTAGAAGGTGCGATTACGGCTTCCGGTACTGTAGACGTAACCGGGCGGAACACGGTCACCGTACTCGGCGGGCTTAATGGAAACCGAGTCAATCTGATCACCAACAGCAACAATGCAGCAGTCGTAGTCGGCTCCAGCTCCACCATTTTGGCTACCACCGCATTCACTTTGAACACGAATGGAACTGGAGCAGCGTCTATTCAATCTGGTGCTTCTGTAACATCCGGGAATAGCACCATTCGTGGTGGCGTAGTCCTCCTGTCCGGTACCTTAGGTGGCGGCTCCGGAGCGGATGTTGATGTTCAGGCTGACGGTGACTTAACTGTCGATGGCGTTGTCACCGTAAGCGGAAATGGAACTGTCAAACTAGCTACCCGCAACACCAGCAATGGAGACATAGCCATTAACGCTAACGTGACAGCCGGCAACCTGATGACGGTTGATGCCGATGGCACTGGTAGCATTTCCGGTGGTGGTATGTTGACTGCGAATACCATCAATCTGGATAGTGAGCAAGGATCGATCGGCAACTCGTCCAATCCAATTCATACCACAGCCACGACACTTAGCGCAGAAACGCAAGGTTCGGGTACGGTCGAAATCCAAGAGCTCGATGGCGTGACATTAAACTCGTCCGAGGCTGGCGGATCATTTAGTCTGGTTGCCGGAGGACCGGTGACCCTGGATGACATAACGACACTCAACGGATCTATCACAGTTCAAGCGGGATCTGGACTTCTTCAAGTTAAGAACGGCTCGAACATATATGCTAACGAAGGCAATCTGACCTTGCAAAACCTCAGCACCAGCAACGGATCAATTGCCATAGGCAAGAACTCAGATTTAACAGGGTTCACCGCCAGCGGTACTGTCCTCGGAAACGTCTATATTGTCATTGGTGCGATACCATCGACGCCAATTGCGGGTCCGACACCTCCTCGAGTGACAATTAACACTATTGGAACAGGTGAAGTTTTCTTCGGAGCGAATGGAATAACAACCTCCAATCCGACCAACACATTGACAGCGAAGGAGACCGACATCATCTTCTCCACGGGAACGCGCCCGAGTTCTGCAATAAGTCTGGGAGGAAATGTCTCGATCACGGCCGATCCTCCTTCCCTGCCCACAACCGAGAGCGTCACACTAGAGCGACGACCAGCAGCACGAACAACTCGCTTTGTTCAGGCGAGAACGAACATTGACCTAGCTCGAAGTGAAGTCTCCGACAACAATGTTGTTATCTCAGAATTCGCCTCGATGACGGATTCATCGGCGGATTTAGCGATGTTCAGAACAACACAGCTGAATCTTGCAAGCAATTCGCAGCTCCTCGGAGGATCCGCTATCGATGCCAATAGATCCATGCTAACGGCAACTTCAGGGGAAGAGACCGCTCGAATAAGAAAGGATGATTCGTTTGTAACTACATATGGTGGTGTGGGCGAACCAGAAATCGAACTATGCATGGATGAAGCTGTTGAACAGAAAGTCCCAGGAAAAGCAGATGCTGCCAAACTTCAAAGTGTTGGTTCAGCAAACAAGACGCTGACAAATGGCGGAAACCTTTTGTTCATAACCTCTCGGGAGAAAGCTGTGCAAACGCCAGTCGGGACGGTAAAACTGGGTGCCCATTCCGTCGTTCTAGTCGTTGCATCCAAGGATCACCTGGCTGTCTTCGATCTTCACGATGAGAAGAAGGGCTCTGTGGTGGTCGAGGCCGCTGGCCGCACTATGGCTCTGAGCCCTGGCCGGCACCTGATGGTTACGCAGAAGCACGCGAAAGAGTTCGCAGACGTAAATCCAATCGAATCGATTATGCATCGCAATATGAGTAGAATGGCCGAAGGAAATTCGCATTCGATGTTCTCATCAGAGTTTTCAGTCCCATCAGCAATCGCATCGATCAGTCAACTCAAATCACTGGTCAATTCCAATCATAGAAGCACCCGCCGTATATCAGACCGCATGTTCAAAACGGCAGCCGTGATAATGCATGTGACCGAAGACTCAAGTGAATACCAGGCTTATCTAAGACCGCAAATGACGGCGCTGGAGTGGTAAACGTACTCTATGGAGCGCGCGGTTTTCCGATCTTAGCCGGCTCTGTTGGAGTCTCGGAGATCGACAACGTACCTTCAGTGGTAAACGTATTCGACACTGTCGTGGACTGGCTGGTTGCTCCCTCTTGAGGTCTCGGCGACCCGCCATGTGGGGATTCGCACTTCATCCGGGTCAGCCGACACTTGGTTCCTTGTTAGACCAGACGTGTCCGCAGAATTGGAAGACATCCATCTGGATTACACTCGATTGTCAATTTCAGCCCTCGCCTGTAAACAAATTCCCGGAGCCAAACTCAAAGATTCCAGATTGGACCAGACGTCTTTAGCCTAGTAGCAATTAGAGTGCTACCAACTGGATTGGCAAATAAATGTCAATCGACCGTCGCTATAGTCTTCAAATCAAAACCCCACAGCCAGACAGCAAGGTTCCTGGTTGGATTAGACGTTTGCAGCGTATCAGGAGTTAGAGACGCTTCCGACGGGATTAGCAATCAATTGTCAGTCTGTCGCCTGTCAACGATTTCCCAGAGCCACACTGCAAGGTGCGGCATGGAATTCGAAAGGCAATCCGTTGGCGTCGAGCTGCATAACAATCGCCGACGTCTTTATCATGCGATCGACTATATTCTTGGCAGCGCCATGCTTCGCTCCGGTCAGCGATTTCAGCGTCGAAACAGAGTTCACTGCGGATGGTATCGAAAATTCCGATGTAAATGCGCTGCAATGGGCGCCCAGCTTGTGACGCGAAACAGATCTATGCATAATCGATTGAATCGGATTGACGGTGCCGAACTCTCGAGCACTGCTGTCGGCAACAATGAAGTGCCGACCGGGACTGAGGACAAACTCGTGCCCATTGGTCAGCACCATGACGCCTCGTTTCACGTGGTCGTCCAGATCATAAACCGATAACTGTTTTTCATCCGTCGATACAAGCGCTACGGAGTTGCCTTTTATTTTGATCTTGCCATGGGGCGTAACAACCATCATGTCCTTCTTCGGCACGAACAACGCGCATCCGCTATCCATAGTTATGAGTTCCGAATGGGCCAATCGAGCGGGCGCAATTGCTCCGTCACCTGAAACGAATTTGAGTTCCTGGTCGGAGCAGATGTGAGCCGCCACCGGAGCTTGTGCCAGCGGTGCGCTGAAGTCGGAGTCATCGTCATATTCAGTGTTGACGGCATTTGTAATGAGTGAAGATGCTGATGAGCCAAAGTCTACCCGACTAGACATGCTCGACTGTTGAGCCGTGACGAGCTGTGAGGCGATCTCGGCGAAACCAGCACTAGCGGCATCACCTACAGTAATCAATTGCATGAGAGCCGGCTTCGCAGATTGTACGTTCGTCAGTGTAGCTGCTCCATCCAGTGACATCGTCTTGTTTGCGCTCGCCAGTGTAGGAGCGAATGCAGGACTAGAAGAGCTGTCGTTAGTTTGCAAAACGGCTGGCGCAGATGGCGGATCCGCGTTAACTAGAACTCCTCCTTGCAAGAGAAAATTCTTGGACTTGAGTTCGTTGATTACCGTGAGCGTAGCAGCATCAGCGCGTAATGTATTTGTGGGAGGCTTCTCCGCAGGGTCGCCCATCAGCGGCTTCTTCGTTCCCTGTATTATCCCACCATTAACCGGATCAAGCGCAACACCTTTAGGCGCTTTCGTTATCGGCTGTATTGGGCTCGGTTTTCCAGGCTTCGCAACTGGAACTGCTCCAAGCTGAAGAGTAACATTTCCTCCCGGTTTGGTGGCTGCCAGCCCCTGCACGCTCGAACCCGGACCGAACACAATCGTGTCCAACTTCTTATCACCACCATCAGTGGCAACCCCTATGAACACGTTTCCGTTATTCGTTGGGCTATTGGCAGTGACCTCCACATCGTTATCGATCCGGAGCTGCCCAGTCAAAATTTCAATAGAGATGTCTCCATCTACTGTTGTCACGTCGTCGACGACGGTCAGCGATCCCTTGGTGAAGTAATCCAGATCCGCACCGATTGTGGTGGTGTCCAGGAGGCTGGCTTCAGTGGAGGTGTTGGACACGAAAGCGTTGCCATCGGCATCGATCGTTACAATCGGAGTATTGATCAGTAGCGGATTATTCGTTCCAGAACCGATGTCGCCAAGGCTGCGCAGGTCGACTGAATTTGCAGTCACTGTGCTGGCCGCGGCCAGCCCGGTCAAATTGCCGGCTATGATGGCATTTCCACTTCCGGCATTGACATTCTGGTACAGGACAACGCCTTTGGAAAGCGCGCCAGCAGTTATGTTGGCCGTAGCCTGCCCATTGAGTACGGTGAAGCTGCCACCGTTGATTACCGGTGTGGCGGACATGATAGTTGCGTCCCCACTACTGCCCGCGCCGGTCGTATCGACCGAGCCGACCGTTATATCGCCAGGTCCGATGACGGTGACATCTCCGCCGAAGTCAGCGCCCTTAGAGATGATGTCGCCAACGTTGATGCTACCGGTGTTGGTGGCACCACTGAAGGCAAACAGCAACGCATTACCACCGTCGTCCTTAGTACCTGATGTATCGATATCGACTCCGGACAGCTCGATGTCACCACCGCTCAAGCTCGGTCCATTGATAGTGAAGGTAGTGCTCGTATTGAACGTTTGTCCTTTAGTCGCCGGCGAAGCGTTCACTCCAGCGAAAGCAAACAAAGTACCACCGTCATCGGGACCAGATAGAACGATCTTGGTGGCGGTGCCTGACTTAATGTCACCGGCAGCTATAATGGCAAAATTGGACGCGTTGAAAACTATGTCGCCATTGAGGACAACGTCACCGATTGTGTTGATCAGCGTGCCACTATTTGCAGTGCCACAATTTTGGGTCTTAGTACCGTTAACGGTGAATGTTCCGTTTTGCACGAAGGTACAGGTATTTAGAACAGCATCACCGTTAACGGTGACTGCGGTTCCTTTATCTACAATGATGGAGTTCGCCACAGCATTAAGTGTGGTGAAACCATTAAAAATGGCGGTATCGAAGGAGTTGAAGGTCATGTCGCCTTTGTTGGCGGTGAAGACGATATTCTTGGCGGTAGCAGTCAAAGATAACTCGGAACTAAGACCGGCTGCGGAATCAATGGTGATCGTTCCGATAGATGCCTTCAGGATGCCAGCAATTTGTGAATCGTCATCCGGACTTGTGCTGCCAGTACTGACAACCGTGATGTCGCCACCTACAGATTCGAGACTACCTCGAGCGTCGAACGAATCTGCTGAGACTGATATAGCATTTGTCGCTTTCACGCTACTACCAGTAGCAAGCGACGCAAAATTCTCGCCTGTAAGAGAAACGTTCGCCCCCTGGATCGTCCAACCCTTGCGATTGTTGAACTGGTCATTAGCCTGGATGATTACATCACCACCGGCTGCAGCCGTTATAGAACGGGTTGCATCACCTCCCCGAAAATCGCCACCAGTGGTGATCTTGATGTCTCCAGGTCCCTGGACAATAATGTCGTTCGAACCCACAAAATCGCCTTTGATTCCGTCGACATCTACATTGACGATGATGTCGCCGAGTGAGGTCTTTATTGCGCCTTTTGTTTGGTATTCGGTGAAGGTTGCAGCTGGATTGAGTCCGGTCTCGATGAGAATGGTCTGGTCCGCCGTGATGGCGCCGGTTCCCAGCCCGTTGCCTGCCTGAATGGTTACAGTCCCCCCAGAACTAATGTCACGTGTGAAACCACCTTGGCCAGCTTTGAGATTGACCGTTCCCTTTGCGATTATTTTGCTCATGGAAAAGGCATTAGAATTGGAAGGACTATTATCCGCGAAAGTTCCAGGAACGATAGTGTTTTTCGATGCTATCGAACCATCAGCAGCATACGTGATTGGCCCCAAGTCAGAGGTGGTCGGCTGAGACGTAATTACCAGAACGTTGCCCGGCAGTCCAGCCGGTCCGCCGGTGGTGTCAATGAAGCCTGCGCCGGTCGAGTTTGATGTTTCGGTTGTAACCCCATTCGGCGCAATAGCAGTAAAATCGCCACCGGTTGTGGTGGCCTTTATGTCGCCGGTAACTACGGTTATGGAACCTGAACTTTGAGTAGTTCCAGAAAAGGCAGCCAACAGAACATCACCAGAATTGGTATTGATCGTAACGTCACTAAAGTTGATGCTGCCACCTTGAGCGGAGCCACCACTGACAGTCGTAACAGCTCCGGCCGGTTCAGGCGGAATTGGCCCTAGAAAACCAATATCACCCACTTTATCTTCGAGAATGTTGGCTCCGGCGATCATCGTTAAATCGCCAGTCCCAGTTTCGATGGTGATATTGGTGCCTGGGTTCTGAATAATAAAATCTGTCGAGATAATGGTCAGATTCGCAGCAACCTTTATGTCTCCACCGATTCTAATCTCGCCGTGGTTGCGATAAGTTGGATCGACTAGATCGGTATCGCCGATGGTGAGAATGTCCGAATTCGCGTTGAGATGGACGGCATAGCCGTTGCTGTTGACCTGTCCGGTGGCGTTGCCAATGTTGGCCTCGATCGTGCCAAGGCCAGCATTGAGGTTGAGCGTGTTGGAGAGAAAATCTCCGCCGGAAATATGCGTATCGAATTCGCCGTTGTAGTGAGCATCGCGAATGTTTATCGCGTTATCTGCGGCAAGGACGCCGCTCATGTTATTCACTTCCAACTGATCTGCCGAACTAATAGTTAGATCGCCAGACCGTGATTCAATTCGTCCACGGTTGTCGACCTGTATCGTTGCAAGAGAGACATTACCGTTGCCTGAGATTGTCCGACCGGCTGCATTTGTAATCGCGTCTCCTGCCTCGATCGTTAGATTTCCGCTCGAGGAGATCGTACCGAGATTTGTCAGAGTTCCGTCAGCTACGAGAGTTAGATCAACCTCGTCGTGACCGACGTCGGACAGCGAAGTTATCACCCCCCCTTCCTGATTGACGATGTCGTCAGCGTGAATGGTGCCGCTTCGACGGCCGCGAGAGTCCGAATAGGTGAGCACCGTTCCGGAGTTATCAAGATCACCTTGCAGATCGAATGTCGATTGCTTTGCGAAATTTCCCTGAGCAGTGACATTAGTAGGAACAAGCAATCCGGCAGCTCGCATTGTGCCGTTACCGTCGGCGACGGCAGACAGATCGAGCGAACCGCCGATTGCTGTACCGTCGTTACTCAGTGTGAGCTTCTGACCGGACCCATTGAGAACCTGCTTAGCGGCTACGTATTCGGCCGGAGTGACAACGGAGCCGGCACTAAGAGTCCTGGTTTCACCGCCGGTATTAATTTCGATTGATTCAACGTTTCGAAAAAGTTTTTCGCCGAGAGTTATACCTTTCAAACTCGATGAAAGATCAAGGTCGATACCGTTGTTGAGCCTGACGGATCGTCCGGTGCCAATTTGCTGCATAGAGGCATTGCGCACATGGTCAGCAGTAGAAAAGCAATTGTTGACGCGCTCGTTGACTATGGCGTTGGTGACACTGGTTCGCGCAGATAAGCTGTTGGAATTAGATCCGACATTCGCTCCTTGCGACTGTTGGAACAGCGCTCTGAGATCTTTAGACCTGGCTCCAGGGTTTTCCTGTTTGAAAGCCCTCCATTCCGCTCTTCGACCATTAGCCTGTGCTTCTGCCTGATTCGCGACTGCAAGAATGGAGCATCCCGCTATGACGGAGGTCCATCTGGAAAACAACGCTTTTTTAATGCTTTTCTTACTCATTAGAAATTGTCCTCAGGTTCGCAATCACGATGCCACAAAAGGTTGTTTCAAGAACACGCCTCCGACGAGGCGTTCATCTTGTCAACCGCACGTCTAAGACTCACATAGGTTTCCAGAATTCAGATTCGAGAAAGAATATCATATTGATACCGAATGGATACATCCACAACGTTGTCGCAATCTTGCAAAACAGGCTCGGATTCTCTTGGCAATGATCAGGGTAGATTTAATCTTTGTCGTATTGGACACGTACCAAGGATCGAACGACTCGATAACCAAGTGATGTTCCAATAGCCCTATCCGAAAATTTTCAACCGACATTAGTGTATACTCACTCTACTCGTCCTTGGGAATCATTGGTATCTCAGAAATGGCTGTTCGGGCGCGCTCAGGTGTTGCAGCGCTAACGTAGCGTGTGTAGTGGGACTTCCACACATCGTTAAGCGAATAATCGAGACATGAAATCGAAGTGTGCGCTAGTCGTTGGCGGCGCACCGGGTTTGGTGCGCGACTCTGTTTGATTAGGTTTTTGATTCGGGATTTAGGTTTTAAAATGAATACGATAGACATTAAAAAACGTCCATTCTGGGTTGGATCTATTATTTCTCTTGCAGGCAGTCTCGTTGTTGGACCAGCTGCATTCGCCCATCAAAATGATGCACCAAGAGTCACGCTCAAGGAGGCTCGACTAAACAATCCGGGTCTGTCCAGGCATGAGCTTCGCCAGATAGTCCGCAATGCCAGGTTTGACCCTGGTGCTGTCAGCATCAATCGGCTGAATACTTTGCCAAACACGGGAGTACAGAGCCTCCCTAATCACACAAATACGTTAATAATCAACCAGGTCGAACCTACCATGCAGGGGCGCTCACGGTTTTTCAACGAACAAGGAAAGTCACGCACTGTTCAAAACGGTCTCGAATTAGATCTGAACTCAGACAAGCGATCCATAGTCTTGGGAGACAACTTGTTTTCTGATGCGAAGTCGTATGCAATTAAGGTTGGAGGAGAGGATAAGGTCCTCACTGCTGGTGAAAAAGTTTCAGCTGCAGAATTTGTCGCATTACAACAGGTCATAGACGGAGATGCTCAAGCTCTCGTTATTGACAAAGGTGGACGAGCAGTTGATGGTCAATTCTCACTATCGAGCATCGATGATGCCGGCAGGAGCATAAAAGCGGCATCGCTGGTAGTTCCTGATAGCGTCGATGCAGTCGGCAACTTCGGACGATCAAGCGACTTCAAACTGACCGGCGAGCTGGTTAACTTTGGAACCATATTAGCGTTATCTGACAACCCGTCCTCTACCAAAGCCAACATTCATGCTCACGAAATAACAAACCACGAAAATGCTTTAATTTCGGCCGGCACCATAGATTCGTCGTCGTTAGCCCCGGTCTCTAGCGAGACGGTAGATCTCAATCTAACAGCGAATTCAAGACTGACCAACTTCGGGTCAATAAATAGCTCCGGAACAGTTACACTAACCGCTGGCGAGCAACTGCATAATACCGGCTCAGTCTCAGCAAAGTCGAATGTTGATTTAGTTTCATCGACAACCATCAATAGTGGTTCTATCGCTTCCGCGCAGGGCGACATCAATATTCGAACACCTGTTCCTTCAGATGTCTTTGTCGACAATACAGGTGGTTCAATCGCTACTCCTAACGGTAGAATCAACGTTCGAGATCAGTCCTTCGCAGAGAAGTTCGACGCAACGCTGGTCGGTGGCGATTGGAAAGCTCAGGCCCTGAACATTTATACCGGAGCCGGGTTAGCAATTGTTGCTGTCGATGATCTTGACGGCGTTGTTAACGCCAGAGCCCATGAGACTCATATAACGGCAAATACCGAACAACTTCAGCTTGGTGATATCATCCTTGGCGGCGATCCAACGTTTTTCAACGCTGGCGGCGATGTGCTGATCAGTTCTGCTCTGGTATTCCCTGGCGCTCCGCTCGCACTTGTTGCGTCACGTAATATAATCACCGCTGCTGGTGCCGGTCAGATTGATACGAGCATAGACCAGGATGAAGGAGCTGGACATGTCTTTAGCGGTGGCGACATACTGATGCTCGCTGGAGTGTCCTTTACAGCCAACGGTAGCGATC
>CAZISK010000196.1:0-10672 GCA_964541355.1 uncultured Candidatus Obscuribacterales bacterium | reverse complement strand
GGCCGCGCGCCCACGCGTCGACCGGCGCCGGCGCTTCCGCTCCGGGCCCGGGAGTTGCGCTTCAAGTATAATCCTAAAGCACCGGATCACTTTGTCGTTCCCGAAACCAAACACTTGGTATGAGAAAGTTGGAAGAGATCCGATGAAAGTTCGAGCTAATAACAATAACAAATAATTGGGTTGTGTGATCTTACAGTTCGCAAAGCGAACCTAGAAGTGGCGGTTGTTCATGGGTTCAGACCATGGTGGCGGATTCCAGGCGATACAAGAATACTTCCAACAGAAATCTTGTCGCTTTTGTTCAAGACCCTTTAGAGAAGACGGTATCGAGCTTCTCCGGCAGGAGCCAGGTGTTCTTGTTGTACGTGTAACCTGCAATGCTTGCGGCAATCCGCTCGGCGTTGCAATTGTCGGGACCAGTCCCCGACGCGAGCGCTGTAAGCCTAAAGCTTTCGGCGAGTGGACCAAGCGAGATAAAGAGCGCCTGTCAGATAAACCGAAAATCACTTATGACGACGTTCTTTGCGCCCACGAGTTCTTCAACAATCTGGGCGCCGATTGGCACAAATTTATCCCCCAAAGTCAACCTCAGTAGTACTTTCGAGCATTAGCACCTGTTATTCACAACCGCCGCAACAAGAAATTAGCTCGATTTTCTTTTAAAACCAGGGGCTTTGCTTAAAGAAAGAACACGTAAACAGGGTGCAGCTATTGAAAAGCTGCACCCTGTCAGTTTTTCTGCGAGAATTGAGTGATGTTCGAAAATGAGATTCGACTAGTACCCAAGCCGAACAAAAGCCAGGCGCGCATTTCCGTTGCCTGGTGCTTTCCGCATACATACTCAATCGGGATGTCAGGCTTAGGATTTCAGCTGATATACAATCTTCTCGACAACCACGAGGACGTCGCCGTCAATCGAGTGTTCACCGATGTGCAGGAATGCCCTCCGTCGGGTTGTGATCTGTTCGGCTTTACCGTGTCCTGGGAGCTCGATTTCATCAATGTTTTGTCCGTGCTGGAGAGAAACAGTATTCCTGGCTTGTCGAAAGACAGATCTGACAGTGATCCGATTGTTTTTGGCGGCGGTCCTGTTCTGTCCGCTAACCCCGAGCCTTTTGCCGAGATTTTCGATATTGTTTTGCTCGGCGATGCAGAAGAGACTATTCCCAGACTGATAGACGCCGTGCGTCTTATGACAGGCACTCGCTCTCGATCCGAGAAGCTGAAGCTATTGTCCGAATGCGAAGGGGTCTATGTTCCGTCGCTGTACACAGTTGAATACGAAGAGGGCGGTGCGCTGCGATCTGTAACGCCGATTGGGTCGGCTCCAGAGCGAGTTCGCAAGCTGTTTTTCAGAGCACCGGACGATTATGTCGCGCACTCGATCATTCTTTCATCTGATACCACATGGGGTGACACATTTCTCGTCGAGATCGCCAGAAGCTGCCCGCAGGAATGCCGATTTTGTCTGGCCAGCTATCTTACACGACCGTTTCGCACTACTCCTGTGAATACGGTGCTGGCGAAAGTCGATATGGCTCGCGAGTTTACCGGGAAAGTCGGATTGATGGGTCCGTCGATAACGGAGCATCCCGAGTTTGATCTCATTCTCGACGGGCTGACGGAAAGAGAAGGATTACAAGTTTCGGTGGCTTCAGTTCGGGCCGACACCCTGTCGACGGAGCTTGTCAAGAAGCTCGGTCGTCTCGGGCAGAAGTCCGTCACCATCGCTCTCGAGTCGGGCTCAGAACGACTCCGGCGTATCATGAAGAAGAACCTCACTCAAGACGAGATTTTTTCCGCCGTGAATGCCATTGAATGTGGTGGCATGACCGGTGTCAAATTCTACGGCATCGCCGGTCTGCCGTACGAAAATGACAACGACATCGAAGAGACAATTCTGCTACTCACCCGGCTAAAGAAGGAGCATAAGCGCTTGAAGATGGTCTTCGGGTTGAGCTCGTTCGTACCCAAAGCGCAAACCCCGTTTCAATGGATGGGCAGAGATCCCGAATGCAAACGTAAGATGGAGTATCTTAGAAAGCATCTCGCCAAAATCGGCATTGATGTTCGTCCGGAGAGCCATAACTGGAGCGATATTCAAGCTTTGCTCTCGCGCGGCGATCGACGCTTGACGCCGGTTCTGCTTCAGGTGGCGCGCGCCAAGGAAAGTCTTGGCTCCTGGAAAAAAGCATTAAGAGATCACCGGGATCGAGTGCCGTCCCTCGAGTTTTACGCCTATCGCGATATTATCGAGGACGAAGTTCTGCCCTGGGCCCACATCGCCAACGAGGAAAAGATTGCGTTTCTGTCCAGGCACCTGACAGAAGCGCGCCAAGAGGCGATCCGATAACGACCTTGATGTAAGGTAGACGGCTACCAAATTCGTTGACAAGTCGTTAAACTGGTATGCAGTTAGTTTGGAAATTTCATGCCGCTTACAACACAGGTAAGTCGTCTTTCTTCAAAGGAAAAGAATCATGGGAAAATCTGACAGCGAGTGGATTCTCGAGTTGGTCGGACCTATCAAGGAAGATCTGCTCTCCGGCGCTGCCGAATTAGCTCTTCGCGCCATAGTGGTATTTCAAACGATCATGTCTGAAAAGTCCTCAGAGTCGCCGGCGAGGTTGACAGAGCTCATTACTGAGACTGCCAAGACGCTCGTCGAGGCGCAGCCTGCGATGGCGCCGCTCTTTCATCTCTGCAACAAGGTTTTAATCTCGATAGCCGATGCTTCCATCAGCGCCGAGCTTATAGCTAACTGTCAAAAGACGCTTGACGATTACGAAAAAATGCTGTGCGAGAGTGCCGCGAAAATTGCCGACGTTGCTTACGATCTGATTGAGCCCGGCGCATTGATCTTTGCCTACTCTTTCAGCTCTACTGTTGTATCGGCGCTTCTCAATGCTAGAGCTCGGGGACGATATTTTCGAGTCGCGTGCACCGAGGCGAGACCCAGCATGGAAGGGCGGAAGTTGGCGGCCCGTTTTGCCGCTGGTGGCATCGAAGTGATTCACACCTTCGACAATGCCATGGGATTGATATTACCAAATTGCACGGCCGCTTTTATGGGCTGCGATTGTATAGCCAGACCCGGAGTCGTCAATAAAGTCGGCTCCTGGATGCTGGCTGTCGCCTGCCGCGAACTCAAGGTACCGCTATATGCTCTTTCCGGCACCGAGAAGTTTGTCGGCGACGAGCGGCTTTTCCAATTCGAATCGCACGAAAGACCTGGTTCGGAAGTCTGGGAAGAGGCGCCTAAGGGCGTGAGCGTTCTCAATCATCAGTTCGATCTGGTGCAGTTTGACCTGTTGAGCTCCCTCGTTACGGACGCCGGTCTTCTTAAGGAAGCGGACGTAGAACAGTTCATGGGCAAATACGAGGTTCACGACGCACTCAAGCTGCAGCCGGTTGCATTTTGACCTCTCCACATCGATGTTTTGACGAGAAAATTGAAAAATCGATCGTATTATCAACCCATCATCCTTCTGAGCATCCTCGCCGTTTTCTTACCGCGTCCATCATGCGCAAAACTTGGTCAAGATATCTCTGAATTCATAGGCAAGCACAAAGAGCTCTACAAGTTGCGCGCGACCACTACCAAAGATGATGCCTCGCACTACAATTTCTCGCTTCTGATCGAGGACTCTGAGAGGCAGGCGGCGCCAGGCTTCGGAGCCGGGTGCACGGTGACCGCCCGCAATAGAAAGATCGTGGGAGAATCGATGGCCATCTGCCTTGGCAAAGATAAGTTTATGGGTGGACAATTGGCGGGCGCATATGGTCTCAAGTTTGCCTGTGATGCGATTGGACGCACCATGCCTGGTGACAAAACGGCACAGGATAGAGAGCTGGAGGTTTTTAATAAAACCACTATTGAAGCGCTTTCCGGTGTATCGAAGGAGATTCGATATCCAGGGTTTGAAAGCAAAATCATTTTGTCCAGAGGTGAGGACGGTAATCTGCTCATCGCCGTAGTTAAGCCGGACAAGCCACATACAACTGCGACGACAACTTCCGCAGTAAAGCCGGACAAGCCACAGACAACCGCGACGACAACCCCAGTCGTTAAGCCCGCTATTGCGCCTCGAGCCTCCAAGACGACAAGCGTCGCCAAGCCGTTTATATCACCGCTCGTTCCACCGCCTATCGTAAAGACAGCTCCGCAATCGCCGAAGAAACAAGCTTCGTCTATCGCCGCGATCAAAAATGCGATCAAGCAGTCGACGAAGGAATAGAGCGTCTTTCTACTTTTTCGCCGGTGCCGAGAGCGCTACCAGCTGGTTGAACTGCCCAAGGAACATCTGCTCGATATTGTCTTCGCGCTCCAGGGCATCGTCTTCGACTAGATTGCGTGTGCCCAGAGTGATCTGATACTGGAACACGACTTCGTGCAGATCGAACACATTGATGCTCATGTAACTGTCCATTTTCCTGCCGCCCTGATCGAAGGTGGAGTAGTAAAGCTTCTTGTTATTAAAGTCGACGGCAATGACGCTCTTCGGTCCGAAGTCGTACAACGTGTCGGCGAGCTCGCCGTCGCGCAGGTCTATAAGCTTGTCTGCGAAAATCGCAGCCGGTACGCCAGGAACAATCTGGAAGGGCGGGAGCTCCTCCTCCCAGCTCTTGAAGGGCGAGTTTTTACCGTTCAGATTGTGCAGAAAATCCTTGTGGTAGTGAGTCGCTATCGCTTTGCCGTCTCGAGCGCTAACTATCCTCAGCTTTTCCTGGTCGATTAGGACCAGCGTTGCCGCTGGCCCACAGTGAAATAGCTGCGTGTCTTTGTTCACCGGCGTGTCGAATGTAACGACCAAAGGCTTAGGAGCATCGAAATTGACCCCAACTAGACGCAACTCGTCGGTATCCGCATCCGATGTGATAGCAAAAAATTGTTTGCCGAATCGGTCGGCGGCAACCTTCTCTATGTCGGAAATCTCGGGAACTACGATCGCTACCTTTTGGTTGAAATCCGGCACATAAGCCAGGTCCGGAATCGGCACATGGGTTTTGCCACGGCGGTAGAGCACAGCCGAGTTGCCATAGTTGATTATTAATGGCGGGTTTTTCTCAAAATCAAAGTCAGTTCTCGCACCCACGGTAAAACCGGTGAGCGGACCGGTGACGACGTCGAACTTCAACAGGTCGACATGATCGCTCGCCTCTTGAAAGGTGATGTATGGAACGGCAGTAACTCCCTCAGGCGGCATGTCGCCTGAGGCATTTGGAGCGATCTCGCGCAGGTCCCACTTGTCGTTGATAACAAAGTAGTGGTGCTGGCCTGTCCGATTATCGACGCGCAAAACATTGCTGTTGGGTATCTGCTGAACGCGATCCGACACGTCCAATACTGTTTGTTGCGTCTTCAACTTATCCAGGTTCGGAGTGGAGAGCACGTGAATTCTCAGTTTTTCGGTGAGCGGGTTTAAGAGCTGACCTAGAGGGGTCAACTCACCGACGATGACAATCAACAGGAATATTACCGCAGCTACCGCTATGCCCAAACGCCCTCGGGACAGCAGACCCGGCTGCATATCATCGTATTCCGATTGATTATCCGTTTCGGTCACGTAGAACTCTTACCACGCCTCAGCTGTCTCTTACCAGGAAGCTTATGGATAAAGTCCGCGCAACCAGCGCGCTTCGACGACTCTATCAAGGGCGATTCGCATTGCCGCCATCCGCAAGGAGCAGCCGCCATACTGGTCGGATACTTTGAACACTTTAGTCGTGACTCGATCGACCAACTCTTCCAGGCGGGCGTATACTTCGTCTTCGGTCCAGAGCAGTCTCATCAGACCTTGCACCCATTCGAAATAGCCGACGGTGACGCCGGTGCCTGTCGTGAGGATATCCGGCACTACGATTATGCCGCGTGATTCGAGCATCTCGTCTGCTTCCGGTGTGACCGCTCCGTTGGCGGCTTCGACGAGGATCTTGCACTTCAACTGGTTGGCGTTTTCTCGATTCACCTGGTTGCTTACCGCACAGGGTGCCAGGATATCGCAGTCCAATGTGAGCAGCTCCTCATTGCTTATCTGTTCGCCGCCCGGGCAACCTTCCAGGGTATCGTGTTTGGCTTTGTAGTCCTGGACGACTTGCAGATCCAGTCCATCGCGATTGTAAATGCCGCTGCGGCTGTCAGAGACGGCCATGATTAGGAATCCCATCGATTTGAGACTCATAGCGAGCGCGGAGCCGACCTGACCGAATCCCTGAATCACCACGCGTGGTGATTTTCTATCGAGATCATTGTGTCGTACGACCTTCCTAGTTACAAGCGCCACACCATAACCGGTGGCATGGTGAGAGCTGAGCGACCCGCCAATCGATTTGGGCTTGCCGGTCACAATCGAAGGTATCGTGTTGCCGACGTTGACGCTGAATGTATCGAGGATCCATGCCATTGTCTGTTCGTTGGTGTTCAGATCGGGTGTTTGGATATCCTGATTGGGCCCGATTAATTCTATGATTTCAGAGCAGTATCGGCGCGTTGCGCGTTCAAGTTCACCCGTTGAATGATGATGAGGGTTGATGCGTAGGCCGCCATGAGCGCCGCCGAAAGGCAGGTTCATCAACGCACATTTCCAGGTCATGCGCATCGCCAATGAGGCTACTTCGCCCATGTTCAAAGTGGCGCTGAATCTCACTCCCCCCAATCCGGGCCCCATGGCCAGGTCATGATGGACACGATATCCGATGAATGAGCGAACCGTGTCGTCATCCATCCTGACAGGTACCATGACCGACATCACTCTTTTGGGGTTGCGCAGAGGCAAAAGGATGTTTTCGTCGAGCTTCATCCAGCGCGTCGTCTTATCCAGGTATGTCTGGGCCATCTTAAAGTCTTCAGTGTCCCACTCGTTTTGAGACTCGTCATGCTCTGTAGTTGGGGGCATTTTTTCTGTGGTGGTCACCATTACTCCTCCAGGGGCGAGAACTCCTCGCAAACAAGCGACACGATAGCAAGCCGTTTACAACGACACCGAAAATTGTACTCCTAAGCCTTTCTATAGCTTAGTTTGCGCCCTTCTTTTTTAAAGATGTTAAATCCACGCCTGGAATAGTCAAGTGACGCGAGGTGTTGACGGGCTGCTTTTGTCAGTGGTTTTGAACCGGGAATTCTGTCATAGTTGATGTTCATCGGTGGGCGAAAGGCAAGCGTGGCGATCGAGCAAGGCGAGAGATTTTGCTTCCAATGTGGCTTCGTTGCGACAGGCAACGAAGCCACCTGTCCAACCGACGGCAGCTTGCTCAGGTCGGGCCCGAAAGATCCATTCCTCGGCACGACGCTGCTTGGCAAGTATGAGGTAATGCATGAGCTGGGCTCGGGCGGGATGAGCGTGGTCTATAAAGTACGCCATGTCCTGCTCGGCCGAATCGAGGCGCTCAAGATGCTACGCCGGGAGCTGGTTTATGACTCCGATGCCTTCAGGCGCTTTCAACAGGAGTCCCGCGCCGTATCAGCGTTAAGGCATGTCAATGTAGTGCGGGTGCTGGATTTCGGTGCTCTTGAGAATGAGAGCCCGTACCTGACCATGGAATTTCTGGATGGCAAGGATCTGGCCGCCATACTCAAGGCTGAGCACAGGCTCACAGTCGATCGCGCCATACCTCTTTTTCTGCAGATCTGTGAGGGGCTATTCCACGCACACAGCAGTGGTGTCGTTCATCGAGATATCAAGCCCAGCAATATCATAATCACTTCCGACTCCAACGGCAAAGAGCTTGCTGTGATTGTCGACTTTGGCATAGCTAAGCTCGTGGGGCCGGACGGCTCGTCGATCTCAAAGTTGACTCGAACAGGAGAGATATTCGGCAGCCCGTTGTTTATGAGTCCCGAGCAATGTAGCGGTAAGAAGCTCGATGAGAAAACCGATATTTACGCGGTGGGCTGCATGTTGTATCAGGCTCTTACCGGTGTTGTGCCTTTTCGTGGCGCAACGCCAATGGAGACGATGATGCGCCACATGCAAGACTCGCCGCCACCCTTTTTCACCGTGACCTCGGAGGTGACGGTTCCGACTGCGCTCGAATCATCGATACTCAAATGTCTGGCGAAGAACCCGGACGATCGCTTCGCCAACATGAACCAGCTTCGAAAGGCGCTCTTGAAGTCCGTCGGTCTTCCTGTCACGGATCTTGAAGTAAGCGGTCGAAACAAGCGGGTAGCGACCGATATTGATGATACCAAAAGTGGTGCCTACGGCGGATCCGATCTGACGCAGTTGTCGACGGATTCTCGTCTTAGACTCGAGCAGGATGAACTGAAAGACTCGCTGGCTGCGGCTGTCGAGAATGAGCCTCTGGTCGGTAAGTCGGTCAAGAAACTCGCCATTTTGTCGAGCCTGCTGGTCGTAGTGGTCGGAGTTGCGGCATATCTATTTTTTCCGCTCGTTCTTCAACAACAGAAACGCGACGATACACCCGAACAGCCAAGTAAGCCATTAACGACCAGGGACGACGTATTTTCGAAGCGCACAGTTGAAAGACAGGCCGGTAGCACGCTGCCCCACTGTTATCTGAGCGGACTGAAGACGTTCACCGACTGGAGGTGCTGTACCGATCAGGCCGATTCGTTATCCTCCGAAATGCCGCCTTCAGGCACCGAACTCGGAGTCGTATATATCATCGCTTATGGCCGAACTAAGGGGCAGGATCTAAAAGCGCTGGCACAATCTGAATGCGAGCAATTGGCCCAGAGCGGCATTAAAACCGGTGGTGCGGCGCAGCTTGTGCTGCTCGGGAACGACGTGAAGGCTGAGGCGATCCTTCAGATCCTCGATTACGGGCCGAACCTCAAAGGAGTTGTCATCTTCTACAGTGACAATGGCCAACCCGGTGCACTGCAGATAGTGCCGCGCCGAGGGAGCAAATTGGATCTGAACAACTTCGTCGAAACGCGGGTCATTCCAGCGTTCACGACGCGATCAGCCCAATGACGGCGGTTACTTGTCGCGCGTAATTAGTTTGGTCGACGTGGATTTGCTGGGCAGCTTTTTCTTAATGGTACCGACACCGTAGGTGAACCAAACGGTCGTTCCGAGTAGTACCACAGATAGTGTCGCCCACAAAAAGCTCCAGAAAATCGACGGCAGGATGAACATATGCTCCATCACAGTCGCATCCGACCATGCTGTCGAGCCGAAGATGGAAGCGGAGAGCACCACGCTTATCGAACGCAAGCTGTCCATAGCTGTGTAAATCGCCAAGAAAAGAACGACCAGATTGGCTTTGGAGTCTTTTAGCTTGATGCCTAGATAGATTGTCACTGCCGACATCGCTACTCCCCAGAGTAAGCTGAATAGTGCCTGGACGAAGATCGGCGAGAATAGGGTCGGTGCAATGAAAAAGAGCGATGCGATTCCCATGATCGAGCCCATGCCGACCAGGATCCCTTTCGAGAGCCTGTGGAACTGGCTTAGATAGACGAGAAAGCAACCAAACAGCGCTGTTCCCAGATAGCCGGCCTGCACCACCAGAAATGAGAGTCCTCCCTGTGACATGGTCAGACCGCCGTGACCCTGTCCATCAGCGACGATCGTCATACCTGAAACATGACCACCGGTTAGAACGCACATGATCGCGTGACTCATCTCGTGCACCATGGTGGCGAACTGATTGAGCGGCGTGAAGAAGAGCTCCGCTCCTGGTACTTTGGACAGTATCACGCTGAGAACTACGATTCCCCAGAAGAGCGCCAGCTTTTTCGAGGTTCCGTGAGTCGCGAATAACGTCTCTGTGACCTCGCTTCGTTCGGAGTCAATGGGCAGGCTCGTGCTTGAGCCTTCGGCCGCAATTTCGGCTTCCAGCTTTGCCAATTTGTTCTTGTGCGCATCGGCAACCTCTTCGCTCTCCTTGCCGACGCGGAATTTGAATTTTTGCTTCTCGCCTACTTTCTTGGTCATGTCAAACCAACTCGCCTGTCGCCTTGTTCCGGTAATAACTGACTGTTCGGAGGAATATGGGTGAAGCAGTGCGCGATCCGCCGAAGTTATCTTCATTGTACCGAAGGTTTGTGGAATGACTAACTCAAATTCAGAGTCAATTGATAAGCGTGACCATATAGTCAGGCAGCGAGCCTATTTTGACGGTATCGTCGAGATTTTTTGCCGACCCATACCCGACGATGTTCAAGCTCGGACCAGGCGCATTGTGGAGTGCGCAAATCTCAGAAACGGCTCTCGCGTGCTCGATGTGGGTACCGGCGTAGGTTGCCTCATCAATCATTTTCTCGAATTCGGCGTTCAAACTTCGGACATCGTCGGGCTCGATCTGTCAGAGAAAATGTTAAGTGGCGCCAGATCAAGATTTGGGCAGGTGTACTTTTGCCAGAAAGACATAGCCGCTGCGCGTCCGGAGGATTTCCCATCGCATCTAAGAATTTTTGATGTAGTTTTCTTCAATGCTTGTTTCGGGAATATGTTTGATCAGAAGGAGGCTTTGACAGCAGCCGTTACGCTATTGGCGGAAGAGGGGCGCACTATTATCAGTCATCCATTGGGTGTGGGGTTTCAAGAATCCCTTCATCTCAACGAACCGGACATCGTGCCGCATCGACTTCCGGATGACAAAACCCTGAGCGAACTGTGCTCGCAGTTGAATCTTTCAATCGTCCACTCTGATATTCGAAACGAGTTCTACCTGGTCATCCTGGCGAAGAACAAATAACTAA
>CAZISK010000195.1:0-10692 GCA_964541355.1 uncultured Candidatus Obscuribacterales bacterium | reverse complement strand
CTTTGCCTGCTGGTGTAGTCAATACGAGAGAATATAGTAAAAGGCGTCAATGCATCAATGCACGAAGACTCCAGGTTTTTGACCGTGGAGTCTTCGTGCTGCTAGCTGGCCCGTCGACGGGATGGAGGGCACCGCAAGTGGTGCGCCTTCGGGCTATGTTCGCCGCCGGGTGACCGGCGACACAGCCCTTCCCGTGACGTGCCGTCACGATGACGTCATCCGCCGCGGGTGGCGCGACGGCACCCGGTCAGGCGGAGATCACGCCGGGACAGGGGTGGTGATGATGTAGTGCTGGCCGTTGATGGTCAGCTCCTTCAGACCCTCGACCGGGATGTTCTTGTGGCCGCCCTTGACGCCGAACTCGTAGACCTTGATCAGCCCCTGGGCGCGGAGTTGCTCGCCCGGAGTGCCGGTGCCCTTGACGCCCTTCTTCACCGAGAACCGGGCCTGCATGCGCCGGTCGCTGCCGTCGCCGCGGGTCTTGAAGAGGACGGAGAAGACCTTGCCTTTGCCGTTGGCCTTGTGTTCGTCGAGCAGTTCGATGGCGCGGGTACGAGTGATGCGTTCGCTGGACATGGACTGAGCTCCTTGTCGGATCGATGGCGCGGGTGTTCCGCGCCTGTTGTCTTGGAATTGAACGAAAGAACGCACGAGCTACCGCCGAAGACGGTGGCCCGACAAACTACGTCAATGTGACGGACGAGAGCCGAACTCTCGACGTCAAGACTTCCTCGTCGAACGATTCAGTTGTCGATCAGTTGATCCCGTCGACGTCGTAGAGGACCTCCTGACCGACCTTCAGTTCGCGGTTGTGCGACTTGCTCTGCACGAAGACCTCGTACTCGTTGGATGGCGCTGGGTCCCAGGTGCCAGAGGTGCCGCCGATGCGGACCTTGTAGACGCCGTCGCTGATGTACTTCAACTCGGCGGGTTGTCCGTCGGGCAGACCGAGACGTTTGCGGGCCGCGGCCCCCGAGAACAGGTCGCCGGTCACGCGATGCTTTAACACGATGATCTTATTGCCCTGTACGTCGCAGGTCTTGCGGAACTTGTCCACGCGCTGGAACAGCCGGCCGGCCTCGAACGCGAGGCCGTGGTTGGCGCAGAAGTCCTGGACATCGTCCGCCTGGAAGATTTCGTAGGGCTGGTACTTGCCGCCGGGCACCATTTCCAGATCGCCCGCGTCCACCTTGGCCGTACCGCCCGGTGTGCGGATTGTTTGGAACCAGTTGCGGCGGTTGCGGTCGAGCTTGCCGCCGACGCGGCCGGTCAACTCCGCCTCGAACTCGTCCACCTGGCCCGTCCCGCCTTCGGCGATGTCGGCCGTGCGACGGCAGAGCAGTTCGATGAGGTCGGGGATGAGGTCGAGCTGGTCGATGGTCATGTAGCTCCCGCCGGTCGACCCGGCCAGGTCGTTGCGGTAGAAGTTCTCCGAGCCGCGCCGGATGCCGGGCAGGCAGTGGATGCCGTAGACCGGGATCTTGAGGTCGCGCTGTAGCAGCCGTAGTTCGTTCTTGTAGTCGATCTCGTTGCGCTGGTTGGGTCTGCGGCTGGCCAGGTGCTGTCCGACTGTGTGCGGCACCTCGTCGCCGACGATGATCAGGGCCTTGGTGGCGTCAGCGCTCCAGCTGAACGTGCGAGCCTCCTTGAGAACGACTTCGTAGTTGGCGTGCGGACCGCCGCCCTTGGTGTCGCCGCAGGTCTGGATGAACTCGATGACGCTGTCCACGTCGCCGGTCAGGTCGATGGACTTGGTGCTGTAGTGCTCGTTGTAGGCGGCGTCGTCGCCATGTGCGATGAAGCCGACGTGCAGGTTCGGGTAGCGCTGCTTGAGCTGGCGGATCATGTCGCCGAGCCGGCGGCGGAGTGCGACGAGCAGGCTGTACATCGAGCCGGTCGTGTCGAGTGAGAAGAGCAACTCCAGGCGTTTCAGCGTGACGATCTGTTGGACGAGACTTTGACGCGAAGCGGACACAACACACGCTTTCGATCGTGGCATCGTTCACCTCTTGGGTAGAAGAAGAGTTTGTTCCTCGCCAATTCATCGGGACGTCCGGTTTGCGCGTTGACCACTTCTAGCCCGATGCGCTTACGAAGCGCATCTACAAGGCTGGAAATCATGCGGGGTTAGGTAAAGTCGAGGTTGGCAACGCGTGAAGTGACGGAGGAGACAATTGAACTTACGAAACCCGGCAGACCGCTCTCAAGCGATGTAAAGATGGTTGCCAAAGCCAATCTGGCTGTCCGCGCTGCTCTTCCGGCTGTTTTCTTTGATACCCGCCAATATCATCTAGCGAACCGGGAACTTGCGATAGCAAAGGAACTGCCAAAGTTTTTGCTCGAACTCAACTAGTGCAGTGTCGCTGCTAATCCCTATGGCATGCGTATTTACAGTGTTTCATCCTAATCAAAAGTACGATAAATCTAGTTTGCGAGGTCAAAGAGAATCATTAATGTCGATTATCGTAACCGCAGATCGATTCGAGCATCGCATCGATCTGCGGCATTGCAGTGGCTCTTGAAGCAAGATAACAGCTTTTTGCGCTCTGAAACATGATGCAATCACACAGCGGCGACGCCATTGCCGCCTGAGTCTATGACCTTGCGTAGAGCCCGACGAGCACAGGCATAGAGATCGTCTACGTTCAGAGCGTCGTTCGGAAAGTTGGCAAGCCCGCAGCTAACCGTCAGGCGTCTTGACCGTGAAAATTCATATTCGGCGAAATGCCGGCGGATCGTCTCTATCTGCTTCAGCGCCACTTCTTTTTTCGTTCGTTTGAAAACGACTGCGAGCTTGTCATAACCATAGGTCATTAGCGGATCCAAGATCCCAAGCTCCTTTCTTATAGTCTCGGTCATTTCTTGAAGAAGCGAGAGCTCGGCCTGCTCGCCGGGGTAGATGAACTGTTTATTGTCTTCTTCAAACAGGCATATGTTGAATTCAAATCTATCTTCTGCGGCCTGCTTGATTGTGTCCAACAAGTAGGCAAAGAACTGCGCTCTGTTGTGAGCATCAATCTCTCCAGCTTCTATGTGTCCTTGATCGAGCCCATATGCGTCAGTCATCGACTTCTCACCGTAAGTATTTGATGCCCATCTCTTGAAGCGCCCTCAGCGTCAACAATATATCAGGAAGACTGGGCATTGTTTCAGTCGCTCTGACTATTCCTCTTGAAGTTAGCTCTAGGCCGAAGACATACAGCAACAGGTCCTCCACGGGGCGAGAGATTTTTTCGTTGATTTCGGCTGGTCGAGGCAGTCCTGTGAGGTAAGTCTGCAAATTGAGCGTGCGCTTCAACGGAGTATCAGTGTAGCAAATTAACTCTGATATGGACGGCAGATCGAGTCTAATCAACGGGTGTCCCACTGTTAGATCCCAGAGCATAAAGCCGAAAGCGAGCGCGTCATCCGGAACCAATAGTGGATAGTTGATGATGGTAGTCACTGCGCAGTCGACGACGCCTTCGCTGCATGTCAGCACGCCATAGAATCCAGGGTCGATTAAGGTGATACCGCTAGCGGTGACAAAAACGTGATCGGCCTTTAGATCGCCATGATAGTTGAACAGCGGATTCTTTCTCAGTCTTTGCAGCGAATTGCCGCAGTCCAGGACAGTAGCAACAGGAACGCCATCTACCGCGATGCACCAGTCGCGCAGCGTTTTTCCTTCCAAAAAGGGAAAGCGCAGGTACGGCAGACCGGCGTCCAGTACAAGCCTGTCTAATTTGATCAAAGAGTTGTCCTTTATCGAACCTACCAAATGTGCTTGCATGCACAATAGGGCACCGTTATCCGGATGAACTGCCTTAGGGAGATCATCGACCAGCCAAACAGCCTGAGTCAGTGCAAGATCGGTCTCGTCTCTGGCGTTCAGATCAGGCGGTTTGGCAACTTTGAAAATAGCCACTCGTCCGGTGTGCAGGTTGCTGCCGCGATATACCCAAGAAAACACGCCATCCTGAATCAGATTATCGATCAGGAAGTGGTTGTCTACAGTCAGCCCAAGCCATGACAAACTGCCATGTTGCATGTGCCCGCTTGATGCTGATTTTGCCATCGCCATCCTTGCTGTTCAGTGCAAGTTTCTTTTTCAATTCGATTTGAAACGTCACGCGTCTTATGTTACCTGGACGAGCTGCATTTTTCCATCGGAACCATAGCCGCGTGTCTGGTAGTTCTTACCTTCGAACTTATACACATCGTTCGGACTCAGCCCGGTTGCGTTGATCTGGGGATTGGCAGCTAAGAAGCGGTCGAGCTCGCCACCGCTGACGGTGCGAATCGAGCCGTCGCCCAGCGGTCGATCGAGCGCGCCGACCTTTGCTCCTGCCGGGGGCGCGTCAGGCGTGGTGCCCAGGCGCTTCAATAAATCCGTCATGGGCGGTTTACTCATATCTAATTTGCGGCCGGCGCCTAACTCCCGCCGCACGTGGTCGAGGTCCGACTGGATCTGCTTCAAAGCGGCCAGACCGTCGGTGGTGGCGTTTCTGCCAAGCGCGTCGACTTGCCGCTGGGCGGTGGCTTCGAGCACATCGGTCAATTTGCCGAGGTTGTATTCGCGACTGTCGACCATCGTATTTGTACGTTTATCTAAACTCCTCATAACGCCATAAACGTTGCCATCCTGATCTACTTTGAGAACTGGGATGTTGCCGTCGGATTTGCCTACTGCAGGGGTACCCTGGAAATCCGAGAGTGGAGTGGTTGTATCGATAGGCTTGGCAAGTCCCAGTCTGGCGCTGCCATCTGGATTTATCGACATGGTGGCCGGTTTTCCTTTGCCGCTCATATCGGCCAGGCGGCTGGACATCGTACTGTGCATGATGTCTGCCATATTGAAGTTGCCGATCCGTCCCTGGACCCTCTCGAGCATGTTGACCACGTGCTCCGGCACATGGCCGTCGCGCTCAAACAGCTTCTTCATGTAATTGTTCAGCTTCTCATGGTAGTCGTTGAGGGCTGTGCGCATGTCTTGAAGATCTTTGGATCCGATTGACGGTTTTGCTAGATCTCCTTTGCCTTCCACGAACGGCAAGAAGCCTACTTCCGTCAAAAAGTCGGGAGGCAATGAATCCGAACCGGAAATCGGGAACTTGTGATTGTTCGTGCGGGGGACCGGGAGCCCGGGCTGCGGTTTTCCACCAGTGTCGAATGTAGTCGTCGAATGTTCGAGTGCATTCCATGTGTCGCCGGGATTGCGGAGACCGGTAGTCGCCTTGTTGGCTTCGGTGGTCTTCATGAAGTCCGAGATATACTGCTGAGCTTTCTTAACATCGTCGACACTGTTGAGGACGTTAGCGCCGCCCGTAGCCGTCGTCTGTCCCTTCGTCCAGAATGCTTTTCCGTGGTTAATTTTCGGATCGAGGTCCGGTCGATCAACATTCCGTTCGTAAAAATCCAGGGGACGAGATTCGCCGGTACGTGAGTTGACGAATATCCCGTCAAAACCGCCTTGATCGGCCATGCTCTGTTTGGCGGTAGGCACGTAGACCCAGTTTTCGTATCCAGGTATTCGGTGTGCTGCTCCAGCCATGAGACCGAACTGATGGGATTCTTCCTTTCCTCCTGCTGTGCCGAACTTCGATTGGCGCGTGGCTTCCTCAAACTTGCCGTGAATGAAGCGGAGCACCTCCGGATTCGCTTGGGGATCGAGAGCCGCATCTGTGAGAGCCTTATACGGAAAGACGTCATTCGGAAATCTGTTGGAGATGCCTACTAGATCAGCAAGGACGTTGGCGCGATCCACCTTGCCGTCCTTGATAAGAGTTTTTACGGCTTCTACAGCCTCTATGCCGCCCTTCAGGCGCGGATCGAACAGTTCCTTCGAGTTCTTGTTGCGGGTGTGCCTCAAAGTCTCGTCCAAGGCGTCGCGCATTTTTACGAGCTGATCATTGGAAAGCCCAGCGAACTCCTTGCCTCCGCCCTCGATGCTGGCATTGATTTCGCGCCGCATAGTGAGGGCGTTATCGAGGAGTTGCGGATTCCTCTGTAAAACGGCTATCTCGACATCGAGCTGTTCCCTCATCAGCTGTTTGATCAATCTTTCTTTAATAGCGCGATCAGGATGCGCAGCGTTCATCTTGAGGATTTCTTTCTGATAGATGGTCTCCAAGTCACCCAAGCGCTGCAGGTTTTTAACAGTCTTGCCATCAGCTGTTACAGCTGCGACACTCGGCGCTCTGTCGCCGCCGTTCAGCATAACTTCAAGACCTTGGAACTGAGTTTTGGCGTCGTTGGTCAAACGCTTGAATTCGGCATCAAACTTTGTTGGGTCGGATTCTTTCAAAGCCTTCAGTCGCAAGAGCTCGGTTACCTGCTTGGCTTCCGTAGGCTCCATTCTCTTGACTCGATCAAGCAGATCTCGTGCCTCGGCCTTCCATGGTTCTGGACCCGTGAACTGCTCAAGCATGCTTTGATGAGCCGCAGCTCGTGCCGCGTCATTGAGAGAGACTTTGTTGGCGCCAGCCTGACCATCGCCGAAGGCAACCTTCTCGCGAGCGTTCATACCGTCGTAAGCTGTCTTCATGTCCGAATTCAGCTTGGTCTGCCTGGCTTCCAGTGCATCAGCCAAGACCCTGTTGGCCGTGCCATCTAACTTTTCGCCGCGTTTGACCTGATCGACAACGGCACGCACTCCGTCCGGAAGCGGCTCGCCGAACACATCTCTGGCGTAGTTAGTGTCTGCGATCGCTCTGTTGACCACCTCGTCGCCTTTGCCTTTGCTGACCAGTTCTGCCGCTTCCCTTGTTCGATTTGCACGGAGCTCGGCAGTCGTGTAGTCCGATATGCGACTAGATGTTGCCGCTGTAGTCAGCTCATCGAGCTTGGCGGCGTCTTTCGGCTTGCCTGCCGCCTGTTTCCAGGCCTCTTGCGCCGCGTCTTTGTTGAGGTCCCTTCCGGTGCGCCTTTTGAACTCCGCCTGCATGTCCTGGACACTCTTTCTTCCCGGCCCGTCCAGTTTGCCGGTCGGATTGAAGTCGACAGAGAGCATGGTAGCCAGCTCGAAATCGATCTTTGCTTTGCCCATCTCGCGCCCGATGAACTCAGCCACCTTTTCAGGTGAGCCTTTGAGAATCTCCGGTGTTACGACAATTTCTCCGGTTCCGGAGACGTAGCCTGGGACTGCGTTGGGGTCTGTGTTCAACGTCAACTTGAGCGGTCCGGAGTTGCCGGAAGATCTGGTCACGCCGTTTAGCTTGGAGTTGACGCTCTTGATTAAATCATCTGCCGCGTCAGTCAGCCCTCGAGTAGCTGTTTCCATTGCCTCCTTCGCTCGGGTGACACGATCGAAGGCCGCCTTCATCTGTTCACCGCCTTGACCGCTGGATGCTCTGGCAAGCGCCATGTCGCGATATTCCTCGGCGGGTCTTGGATTGCTGGCTGCTTCGAACTCCCCTTTCAGGCGTTTAATCTCAGGTTCCAATAGATGATCCAACTCGCGTTGACTGGTCGAGACCTCGCTTTTGGCTACGTCGAAATCTTTGGCAGCCTTGGCTGCCTGTTGGTTGCCTTCTGTCACCGCCTCGACCAGACCGTCGGATACACCTTTCTTGCCGAAGGGATTTATAGCGGCTAAGTCATCGGGCTTGGGCGGTTGGTATACGTCTATTGGTTTTTTGCCGCCAGGCGGTTGATCATGGCCTGGTCTCAGCGGATCGTCTGGGGGAGGAGGACCATCGCCTGCGGGCGGACCGTCCCGGGGCGGAGGGCGATCTCCTGGTGGGGCGCCATCGCCGGGTTTCGGACCGCCTGGGGGCGGTGTGGCGTCATCGGCATGCCCGGCTCGTCCACCCAGCCTGAGTGAGCGATCCGGCGGGAAGCCGTTGTCGAGGAGGCTGTCGAGGCGTTTGTGCATCATGGTCGGATCTATATTGGCTCGTTCCAGACTGCCTCGGAGCAAGGCGCCCTCTGCGGTCTGGGCCGTCAGATTGGTGCGCAGCTGCTCCAGCTTAGTTCTCGTTGCATCGCTAAGCGGCTGCCCAGCGTACTTTTTGAACGTGTCTGGAATTCCAAACTCGCCCCAGTCCGGAATAGGAGAGTTCTTCCCGCCCTGTCCTATGTCGATGGCGGAGACCTGGTACTTGCCTTTGCCATCACGATAAACCGTGTGATTGTTAGTCGTGAAGTCTTTGTCACCCATAGCATGGCGGAGGGCCACGGCCTCTTCGAGGCTCTGGCTGTGTGTGATGTTGGAAGCCAGGACCGACTCGGCGCCGGTTACACGCTTGAAGCCGCTCAGCATTTCTCCGGCATGTTCCTGCACAATAGCTTTCACGACCTTGCCATCTATTGTGACGTCGCGCACCACGCTGGCTGGATATCGAGAGGTGCCACCGTTCATCGCTTTGCTGGTTTCGTAGGCGGCCTGCTCCTGGGCAAATCGCTGCTTCGCGACATCGGAAAGCTCGGCGCCGGGCGGCTGGCCGGTGCGAACGATGACCGGTCTCTCCACACCGTCTGCACCTTTTACGGTGGCGACGTAAGTATTCATTTTTTCCTGACCGACGTCCAATTTTTGACCGACGGTAATTTCGCCCTTTGCCAGTTGTGCTGGTGCGTCTGGGCTTCCCAGTGGATGGACGCCCTCGGCTGTGACTTTGATCTCTTTGCCGCCCTTCAATGGCGGCGTTGGTTGATCGGCCGGTCTGAGCACGTCTGTGGCCGGTCGCCCAATGTCTGGTGGTGTGGCTCTCTTTGCCAATTCATTGGTCGGATCAACTCGTCCTTGCAGGTGAGGGAGATCGGTTGCTTTGGGTGAGTTGACGGACTCCATTTTCGAGTACATGCCCAGCATCGCAGTGTCGGCATCGCCGGCGGTGCTGACCACGGCGAATTTTCCGCCTTGCGCTTGAGCTGCTGCCTGGAGATCGATGATGCGTGCCCCGCGATTGCCGGAGTATTCTCCTGCTTGTCCGATTGCGGATACGATGAGAGGTTTGTCGGCATTCTTGCCGTTGTAAGTTTTCACTGCATCGAGAATCTGGGTGACACGGTTGTCACCATCAGCAATACCAAGTTTTGATCTGAACGTGGCGGCATCGATGTTGCCTTTGAGATAGTCCTGAATGTGCGGGTCGGCTGAGGCGGGCAGCTCCACCCCGAGCGCTTTGAGCGGAGGGTTGCCTTTGGCGAGCGTGTCGATCTGATCGGCTATGTTGGCAGTCTGGTAGTTGCCTTCGACCTTGTCCGAGCTGATGCGGAAGAGGACGCCATCGGCGTCTTTTTTCGCCAACGCAGCTTTGGAATCGGCCGCATGTTTTGTAGCGGCTTCGCTGGGAGGCGGCTCCGCTTTTGTGGTGGCGCGTGGCGGCACCACGACCTCGGGGGTGCCGTCGGGGACTTTTGTCCGTGCGCTTTTGTCGCCGGTGGCGCTGCCTGTCGGTGGATCGCCCGGGGCGGGCGGTCCGTCTTTTTTCGGAACCGGAGTGCCGTCGCCTGCAGGAGGATGTGTTCCCGTCTGTCCTGTACCTTGATTTCCGGTATGTCCCGGTGGATTCGGCGGCGGTGTCCCGTCTGCGCCATGCGGCGTTGCCGGCAAGTCCTTGGCTCCTTTGCCGAGGCGAGCAAGGCCTCCCAGACCATCGATACCGAGCTTGATTGGAAGCGCGAAAGCGGCTCCCATCGCTAAATCTTTGGTGGCGTCGTCCAGAGTGTATGGACGCCCGTCGATCTTGGCGGCGGCCCAGCCGCCTATGACGTTGCCGAGCGAGGCAGCTGCCACAGTGCGACCATAGTCGGCGCCCACCGCCCTGGCTGTGCCCCAGAACGTGCGGGCTGCTGCCGTTCCTGCTGCTGCCGGTGCCCCTGCTTTCGCGCCCAGGTGGGTTGGATCGAGCAGTCCTGCTGCTGTGAGGATTGAGTATTTGACAGTATCGCTGAAGGTCTCTTTGATTCCTCTGTGGGTGTCGCCGAGAGCGGCCTGTTTGGCGAGCGCAAGTGTGACGCCGGTTCCGAGCGCGACAGCGCCGAGGGTGCCCAACCCTGCCAGACTCAAGCCGCCGGTGAATGGGGCTGCAGCAATGGACACGGCTATGGTGACGCCGGTCGCTGCTACTTCGGCAGCGTTGCGCTTGTCGGCGTGGAAGGACGCGACGCCTTTCGACACGTCGTTCCAGCGGCGCTCGAGCTCTTCGGGCGATAGCTCTTTCCCTGTCATATTAGCGTTAAAGTCGGCGTTGACCAGACCGGCGATTTTTTCTTCCGGCATGATGTTGCCGATCAGTCCGCTTATCGGTCCGCTATGAGCGCCTGTCATCGCTTCGTGTGCGGCGATCACCGTCTGTGGTGTCGTCCATTCTGATGTGCGCGTCAGCCGGACATAGTCCATACGCTCGGCCTCGTCAACTTTGCGCACCACATCGTTGCGCATTTCGCTCTTATATTTGAGGGCGTAGTCACCAGAGACCCGCGTCCTCTCCGATTCGTTCATACCGCTCAGGATCTGTCTGACTTCATCTTTGGAGACGCCCAGATCGAGGGCGAAGGCGCGTATACGATCTTCCGGTTTGACTTCCGGTTTGTAGTTCTGATTGCCTTCCTGTCCTTTGGGCTTGATGATCTGCGTGGCGAGCTCTCTTTGTGCCGGGGTCAGATGGGAGACCATTTTGTCGAACTCGGCCGGGTTGTTGCGCCAGTAATTCAAGCCTTGAGGAGTGGCGTTGAGAACGGCATCTTTGAAATAGCCGGCGGCAT
>CAZISK010000194.1:0-10727 GCA_964541355.1 uncultured Candidatus Obscuribacterales bacterium | reverse complement strand
ACGAGTGCAAGTATGCGGAGCCGCCTATGGGGAGAGATGACGAAGGACGATCAAGAGTTTTATACTCGACTGAGTGCGTCGTTGTCGCATGCAATGGGATCCTCCTATCCTGAGTACGGCACCAAACTCCTGAGTGGCAAGTTTTCAGATATAGACCAGTTGAAGTTGCGACTGGGTATACCGAAAGTCGGTTATATATACGACGACAGGCTAGGACTAATGCGCGATCTCGATTCGCTTTCGCAGGAGAAGCGCGACTTATTTGATGCATTTCTTGATCCGGACAGGGCCAGCAAGTTACTTCAAGACAAGTCAAACAGTGAAGCGCGTGAGTTGACTAAGCAGTTTCAAGAGTTTTCGAAAATATGCAAGGGACTTCCTTCATACGACCGCGAGATTCTGCAAAAATCTATCAAAACCGGCTTACAACCAGAAGATTGGATGCGTCATCATATCGGTCTTCTTGGCGGTGATGGTATCAATGGCGATGAAGTGATAAAGATTCTCACGAAACTGACCGATCGACAGCTCGTGCGCAAGGAGTTGGCCGAACAAAAGAGGTGTCCTGAATCTGCTATTTCCAACAAGCAAATTACTGACTCTATTAACCAGACTATGGCAGGAATCTCCAGAAGATTTGCTCAAAAGTATCACATGGATCTGCTTGGTGCTCTAAGAAGTGAATTGTCCGGACAACAGCTGCGCGTCGCAATGAGAATGATGCGGAGACAGTCGGATGATTCCGACCAAATTGTCTCTGCTGATCAACGAGACTTTTTCGAACATCTTGGAACTATAAGTTACACATCCAGAGCAGTGGGTTTTAGTGCCGCTCCATCGCTGGCATTAGATGCCCTCGACGACACAGTTCGATCTCAAGCCCGCCAGCGTATGGGCCTTGGGATGTACGACAGCGATACGGCTCGCGAGGAGACTGACGTTGTGTTCGAGCGCACCAGCGCCATGATTGAGTCGGATAGTACGTTCGTGGACACGATGATTGATTATGGTATAAACATCGGTTGTCTCCTGGCCACGATACCCAGTTGCGGCACGAGCTTAATTGCTCTCAGCGCCAGGATCGGCGGGAAATTCGGGACTGTCCTGAGAACAGTTGGAAAGGTTCTCCAGGTCCTAGACAAGGTCAATAAAATGGGCTCCCTTGCCACAGGCACCCAGGGTCTAGCAGAATGGTTTTCTAAACTATCGTATGCCGAACAAGCAATAGCTCTTGGTATTGTTGGTGGTGCCGGAAAGGTTGGGATCAAATCCGCCGTTCTTGCGGGCTACAAAGACTCGAAAATGGAAGTTAATGACTTCATTTCTGGCTTCACGGATATGGCATTGAATGCTGATATTCCTCTGGGCAAGTGGGGAAGATCGGCAGCGGGCAGAGCTTGCAACGAGCTGCTTGATCAGATCGCGGACGAAGCCAAAGACGTTGGTGCACGATCTCTAGTACCCAACTTCAAAGAGGTCTTGGAGAAAGGAATTGACGACATAGCAGAGTCTGCCTTGAGTGGTAAAGGCAACATCGATGCCGACAAGGTCGCAGATTTGGCAAGCTCACTGGTAGGGTCCGACGCACCCAACAGATTGGAGCTACTAGCTAAGCTCCAGGAAAAGATAACAAAGAGCGTAAGCAAGAATGTATCGCAAGATCTGAGGCTAATGCATTCGGTTTTGGAAGCGGCTTACGCGGCGCAACAAGGGGCTCTCGCCGGAGGGCTGAGCACATTGCCATATCTGGATCCGAACGCGCCGATGGAGGAAAACCTTGCCAGAATCGCAACAGGCTCAGCAAGCGGCGCTGGTATGAATTTTGGTATGGCATTGCCAATCGAAACCGCCGGGCATATGTTGCGCCATCTACCGCATGCGCCCATGCATGTACACGTCCCAGAAAAACACTTGTGGCATGATGATGCAACGGAAACGATGTCAGTTTCTAGAAAGCCTTCTGGTAAACATTCCCCAGATGCAAAAGCAACTCCCGAAGTTGCAAAACACAATGCGAGATTTTCAGTCCCATCTGAGGAAGCGTCAGACGCCTCCAGGCAATACGCTGATTTCCAGGAAATCCGCAGAAAGCTGCCTCCCGGTTTCATAGATCCAGGGAAATTCATTTTCCTCGATGAGTTTGGAGAGCTGATCTCTGATGCTAGACGCCACATGGTTGTTGTCGATTCGACAATTGATCCTGTGCTGGCGAAAGTTGAAGCTGAAGCTATGGCCAGGTTCGGGCACCTCCCTCCAAGAGAAAGAGCGGAAGCCTTGAGCAGATATGTTCGAGATCTGTTGTATCCCAAGAATATGAGCACAGACGATCTCATAGACTGGCGAAGGACCTTTTCCGACAAGCACAGAGGAGAAAAGATTCTGCTGGGCGATTTCATAACTATGGGCAAAGGAGTCTGTGTCGAGCAAGCTCTTCTTATGAAGACTCTCGGCGACAAGCTTGGGTTGAAAGTCTCGCTCGTACGCGGTGCCGCTCAACTCGAGTCACCGAATTCACTGAATCATGTATGGACCGAAGTTTATTTCGACGAGGGACGCCTTCCCCTGATTTACGATCCAACACGAGACGTGCATGGGGCCCCATACAAGTTCTGCGAACTGCACGGCTATCGCCCTGGAGCTGACGTAATCAAGGAAAGACTCAATTCAAAACGACCAGTCAAACTTCGCCCGGTTGAAGAAATGCAGGTAACTCCTCTAGGCAGGAAAATGGAATCTGTTGCGAAACGGCCACCTACGGAGCGCACTGCACCACCTCCACCGAAACCAAGACCGTCGCACTCAGATACTACCAGACAGGGGCAGTTTGACTGGTATGTAGCTCTTAGACGAAAAGAAGCATTGTCCTTGTCTGCAGGACGTCCGGGACTCTCCGCCGACGACCTTACTCGATTGAAGACCTATGAGTCACAATTCGGTCAAGAGCAACTTGATGTTATTACGCGTAAGACTAACCAACTGAGGGCGCTCGAACCAGGAAAACGAATGTTGGCGAGCGGAAGGACTGGGGACAAGTTCCAAGTCTATTGTCACACGCAGTTTTCTGACTATCTTGAGCGTCATCCAAACCTTTATAAAGATATCGAACTAGTGCATGTGCGGCCGCATAGCACCATTGACGGTATCGGTTGGGACTTCCTGCTAATTAATAAGAAGACTGGTGACTTCACTTACGTCGATGTCAAGGCTCGTGAATCATTCGGAAAAGCAAACATTCATGAGTATCAGGCAAAGCACACGATCCTCCATGACCCGACAATCGCTGAAGGGCTAGGTAGTCCAAGCACGAAGAAGTTTGTCGAGGATAAATTCGGAACGATCCTGGAGGATTTTCGCAAAAACGGATCTCCACTGAGTCTTCTCGATCTGAGCTTGCCTATTGAGCCGGATCTCAGGGGCAATCAATTCTATCTGGAGAAGCTCAAAGGAAATCCTCATAACAATTCAATCTGGGAGCAGTGGGAAGCATCACTGTCGGCAAGACAAAGCCAGTTCAATACCTTTATTTCCGATTTGTCAAAATCCTCTGATTCGGCGCGTCTAACGATCAGGGAAGCCATGGACTTGTCGCGCATCGAACAACACTCAGAAAGATATCACGGCAACCATCTTACAGAACTCCTAAAAGCGGTGAAAGCGAAAGATCTGGACGCCGTGCGCTTGCGGCTAAAGTCAATGGACAAAGGGTGGTAGTTTGCTTGTGAATAGCCGTTAAGTGAAGCTAATCGCGTCGACACGCAGGTTCACCTCAACTCCGATCAGCAGATAATCAGGCTTCATCTCCGATGATAATAGCTGACTTAATCAGTCTTTTCAGCTAAGTCACCGGCACATGGGACCTCATCTGTCCGCGGAGACACGGGCATTAGGGTGGCTGACTTGATCCCAGTTCAATTTCGCTGCCCACTGGCCAGGTGCCTCAAGTCCGAATATGGTTGGTCTTCCATAGGGCACGAAACTAGCCGTTCCGTCCGGCATTAAAGTTACGACTATTTTCTTGCGACCTGCCGGAGCCGCTTCCAGTGTGTAGACCAGGCGACCATCGGACTGGCGCTCATAGCGCTCGGTCTGCCTCCCTAGCCTCGGGTTGTTGCTTTCAAAAAGGATGTCGATGTTTCCGTTGGGAAGCAAGATCTCCGTCGTCTTGAAGAAATGATCCGCGTTCTGCTGAATAGTCTCAACTGTTTTTTTATGACTCGAATCTATAGACGTAACGCATTGAACAGACGAGCCCAGACTCTGCGGTGATGCAGGTTTGCCTTCCCACTGTCCTATCTTCATCTTCTGAATTGCACACAAAAGACTGTTGTACGCGCACTTGATGCGCTGGCTGTTATTGTTGTCGTTAGATTCGATCGGAACTGGAGGAATGCCTTGCGGGATGGCGTCAACGTAATTGGCGAGATGCTGCGCCGCTTTTCTGCCTCCCGCGATGAAAACCGATGGACGTATGCCTTTTAGCACCCTTAAGGTCATGATCGGGTCAAGCGAACTTTCCACCGAATCGTTGTTAACAACTAGAGTAAGAGACACAGTGTCGGATCGTGTCGATCCAGAATATTGGTAGGTGAGCAAACCATCGATTCCACGAGTGAAGGACTCTGAACTGACGTACTCCTGCGCACGACTCATCATCCATTGTGTGGTCGACTTATTGGAGCAGACAATATTACCCTCCGTCGAAAGTGTAGCGGTGGTTGCAGAATATGAGGTACCTCCTTCAACCGTGTAGCCCACATCTCGCGGTGGAGACCAGTGCACCACTATGTTTCCCTCCGCATCGACTGATCTGATGTACTGATCAGAAGGTGCTGCGGGCAATCCTTGAATGCCTGCCAGTAAAGCATTGTACGCCTGCTGCAATGCTTGCGCTCCCTGTGAACCGCGTACCGGAATTGGTTCAATAGCTTCGGCCTTCATGGGCACGATAATTGAAATCAGAACAGTAGTAACGACGATGATGAAGGAATTGTGTTTTGTATTTCGAATATCAACGTCCATAATTTTCGCTCTCGACGATTCAGGTCTGTTTCGTATCTTAAGTGTGTTCAATTGAAATTTCCGCCACCTTTACCCTGGTCTTTAAGAAAATAAGTAATGGAGCGGTTGAAACGGATGAAACGCCTCAAGACGATCGAATCTACGCCAAGTTTGGCTGCGTATGTACGCAGGCATCTCTGCGTATAGGCACCGGCTTTTGTTTCAAAGTTGACTCTTTTGCACCGTATCCTGACAGATACAGCGATTTACCATCCGCTAAAAAGGAGAGACACATGGATAATTTGACTTTGAACCCAATGAATGGTTTAGAAATTCGCAATCGCGATAATGCAACTTGCGTGTCGCAAAAGTTTTTTGAAGATGCTTATCAACTGGCAAGCGCGCGAGCGGCAGCACCAGTTGATGATCAAAATCGAACGAACAAAACTTTATCGGAGATCAATTCCGAAGTGAACCAACTATCAGATGCCAGTGGCTCCCGCAACCCAAATGTGCTGCTCAATGGTAATGGCACAAAACGGTTTGAAAGCTATAAAGACGGAACGCAAGACGTCCAGGTTCTTTTCGATCTGAATGGACGCAAACAGTACGAATTGCGTCAAGAGAACGGAAAAGACGTTAGCACGAAATTCTTTGACTGCGATACCGGCCATATGTTCCTCTCCGGGAGATATGACAAGAATGGCAAAATCAGCGGAAAGATCTACTACGACAGAAACACTGGAAAGAAAAGTTTGTCGGTAGCATTCAGAGATGAAAAACCCTTTCTTGAGCAAATCTGGGACAAAAACGGCAAATTGCATGACGAAATCGTTTTGTATCCCAATGGCGCTCGGTCGCGCGTGGTTTACAAGGAAAACGGAGAGATTTTTTTCAAAGCTACAAAACACGTAGATGGAAAAATTGAGTTTAGCGAGCGACCATTTGCATGGCGTATTGGAATTGGACAACCTGACGACGACTGGTTGTTCCGACCATTCATCAGCGAAAAATGATGTCCAAGTATGATGTTGAAATGTTAGGTGTAATCGTCGTCTAATAAATCTTTACTTTGAATTTCCTTCGTGATGCCGAGATTTCGTGGCTCCTGTCGCCCATAGCTGCCTATACAAATAGAGGACTGAATTATGTATGAATCTCATTTTCATCGTGGTGATACCACCAACGCTTTACCGCAACAAAGCGGGACGCGCTTCTTAGAAGAGTGGCTGGAGTTCGAACATTCCAGACTCCCACTTAAGAAGTCCATTCCTGTGGAATCTCTAGTATTCAACTTGAAGCACTTGGCTAAAGAGCGTGCTGTCGATTCGGGCGATTTCGAAGCCCAATTCGGACCCGAGGCGGCCAGATTTCTTAAGGAGCTGGGCTGCGATAGAGTAGCAGCAGACGGTGATCGAATCAAGCTTCGGCTAAGCAATCCCAAGACGATAGATATGAAGATCTTCAAGTGGGACAAGATAAAGTTCGACACTGAAATCTCATTCAAAATGTCTAAGTCGGGCGACGAGATCACAATTAGTGACGGAAAAGGAATCAATCTGATCTCCAACAGTCGCTTCATACCCGATAAGGAGTTCCCATCAGTTCGGGTACGTCCAGGTAATCTTACTTTGAAGAACTATCGCCTGGGTGATTATCCTATACCGGAGGGTGCTTATGAGAGTCTAAACCGGATTCGCAAGAACTTGATCGAATAGCATTGAGCCATGTTCATGCCATTTTGAAAAGGTAATGTTCACTTGTTCGCTAACGCATTTTTGTTGAGAAGTGAATGATAGAACACGAACAGCAGTGCTGTAGTCGAGTGCAGCGCTGCTGGTGTTCTGAAGTACGAAGGAAAACTAGATCTTCTTTTCGACTGAACAAGTGCTTAGAAAAGATGGTGCTGTCGCGGAGATTTTGACATGACCAAGATATTGTTGGTTGAAGACAATACCAAACGAGCTTCTCTGATGTTGGAATGGCTCCAACGCGAACGGTATCAGTCCGAGATAGCTGACTCCGCACACCTAGGACTACATCTCATGCTAACTCATCATTTCGATGTTGTAGTTCTCAACTTAGGTTTGGCTGGTCTCAGCGGTCTCGACCTGATCGTAGAGTATAGAGCGAGAGGCGGGCGTGCACCAATATTGGCTACGACCGATACCAAGAGAATTGAATACCGAGTGCGCGGTCTCGATCTGGGGGCGGACGACTGCGTGCTCTTGCCGATGGATTCTAGCGAGTTCCTGGCGCGCGTACGAGCACTTTTGCGGCGTCCGGTTCAGCTAAACGATCAGGTATTGCGCATTGGATCGTTATCGCTCGATACTGTAACTTGCCGAGTGGCCATGGGCGGATGCAGCATCAAATTGTCAAAGACCGAGTATCGTTTGCTGGAAACTTTTATGCGATATCCGGGACGGATCTTTTCCATCGATATGTTATCGGATTGCTTATGGACAATCAATTCTGACATAAGCACCAGCGCTATCCGGACTTATGTCAATCGCTTACGAAGGAAACTGCAAATTGATGGAAACCCGTCCTTCATTGATAATTTGCATGGGCATGGATATTGTCTGTCTGATTCGAACGTGTGAAAGAGAAAGTCTACACAGGGACGGAAGGCTTGCGTTTCTCAATCGGCACGTAGGAACGCTCCTCGGGACCGGTATAGATCTGTCTCGGGCGCGAAATTTTCTGACTCTCGTCAAGCACCATTTCTTCCCACTGTGCTAACCAGCCTGGCATGCGGCCCAAAGCAAAGAGCACGGTGAAGTATTCGGTTGGATAACCCATGGCCTGGTAGATCAATCCGGAATAGAAGTCGACGTTCGGGTACAACTTACGCGAGATGAAATAATCTTCTTCCAGTGCAATGCGTTCCAGTTCCAGCGCAATTTCGAGCTTTGGATTAAGACCAGTTTGATCGAAGACGTCATAAGCGACTTTTTTTATCAACTTTGCTCGTGGATCGTACGACTTGTAGACGCGATGCCCGAAGCCCATAAGGCGTTTCTTTCCTTCTTTTACATCCTTAAGGAAGTCAGGAATATTCTTCAGCGAGCCGATTTCATCGAGCATTTTGATTACCGCCTCATTGGCGCCGCCGTGCAGAGGTCCGTAGAGCGCGGCAATACCAGCAGAAACAGATGAGAACAGATCTACATGCGAGGAACCGACACCGCGCACCGCACTGGTGGAACAGTTCTGTTCGTGATCGGCATGCAGAATGAGCAGAACTTCGAGGGCCCGTTGCAACACTTTATTCGGTTTGTGCTGCCCGCCAATACTGAAAGTCATGTTAACGAAATTGCCGACATAGTCAAGATCGTTGTCGGGAAAAACGAATGGAAGTCCGCGTGAATGGCGAAACGCGAATGCTGCAATCGTAGGAGCCTTAGCCAAGAGGCGCACCCGTTGCAAATAGCGGTTCTCTGGATCCTGAATGTTCTTGGCCTCGGGATAGAAAGTAGAAAGAGCACTAACAGCTCCAAGCAACATGCCCATGGGATGTGCGTCGTAACGGAAGCCTTCGAGGAACTTGGTGATGTTGGTGTGAACATACGTGTGGTACTTGATCACATCAGCCCATTGATCGAGCTGTTCCTGGTCCGGCAGCTCCCCCTTATTGAGCAGATAGGCAACCTCGAGAAAGGTAGACTTCTCGGCCAGCTGCTCGATCGGATAGCCGCGATAGCGCAAAATGCCGCGATCGCCGTCGATAAATGTGATAGCGCTGCGGCAGGCGGCAGTGCTCATGAAGGAAGGATCGTAGGTCATTAGACCAAAATCGCCGTCACCGACTTTGATTTGCCTGAGGTCATTCGCCCGGATAGTGTTGTCAGTAATCGCTATCTCGTATGTTTGCCCCGTACGATTGTCCTTAATCGTCAGTGTTTCATTAGACACAATCAGTCCCTCCAAATGACGCCGAATAATCTAGGGCATCGTTATGTCGTGAAAAGTATAGCTGTAAGTTGCATAAATTGTTTTATAGGAAATCGTTTTCGAAGTGTGTGGATCAACAGAAGGTTCCGAACGCGATGTATGTATTCTATAGCCGAACACTCATCACACGGCATAGCACCGTGGCACTACCGGTGGTGGCAGTCGCATGCCGCTAGTCGGAGTCGAAGACGGTGCGGATTTAGTTAGTCACTGATCGCTCATGTCTCGGACAAGGCTCAGGTTGAGCATCTCTCTAATCAGCATCAGCTCTCGTGGCATTCGTTCCTTCAAACGATCAAACAATTCGTCGTGAGACTCCAACTCGCGATGCCACAGCTCTTTGTCGATGTGCATCAGCACGTCAAATTGTTCCGGGCTGAAATTCGGAATTCCAGTCCAGTCGATATCCTTGTGACGAGGCATAAATCCAAGAAATGTTTGTGCCGCTCCCGCTTTGCCATGAACGCGATCCGAAATCCATTTAAGAACACGCATGTTTTCACCAAACCCGGGCCAGATGATTTTGCCACTGTGATCAGTGCGGAACCAATTTACGCAAAAGACGCGCGGCGGATTTTGGACCATATGACCCATTCGTAGCCAATGGTCGAAGTAATCGCCCATATGATAGCCACAGAAAGGCAGCATGGCCATGGGGTCACGGCGCACCTCGCCTACTTTGCCGACGGCCGCCGCGGTGGTTTCGGAACCCATCGTGGCTGCCATATAGACGCCGAAATCCCAGTTGATCGACTGGAAGGTTAGCGGAATGACAGACGGTCGCCGTCCACCGAAGACGAAGGCACTGATTGGCACTCCTTCCAGATTCTCCCACTGATCGTCAAGTGATGGGCACTGCTTAATAGGTACGGTGAACCGACTGTTGGGGTGGGCTGCTTTGCGACCGCAGTCCGGAGTCCAATTCCGGCCTTGCCAGTCGATTAATTCAGGTGGTGCCTCGTCGGTGAGACCCTCCCACCAGACGTCACCATCCGGCGTGAGGGCGACGTTTGTAAAGATGCAATTCTTGTTCAGAGTGGCAATGGCGTTCGGATTGGTCTTCGCAGAGGTACCGGGAGCCACGCCGAAAAAGCCTGCTTCAGGGTTAATGGCATAAAACTTGCCATCTTTGCCCGGTCGGATCCAGGCGATATCATCACCAATGGTTGTCACCTCCCACCCTTTGAAACTGCTCGGAGGGATGAGCATGGCAAAGTTGGTCTTGCCACAAGCGCTTGGAAAGGCTGCAGCTACGTAACACTTCTCGCCGGCTGCTGATTTTACGCCCAAAATAAGCATGTGCTCTGCCAGCCATCCTTCTTTTTTTCCAATGGATGAGGCGATTCTTAAAGCCAGGCACTTTTTGCCGAGCAAGGCATTACCACCATAGCCTGATCCGTAGGACCAGATTTCTTTGGTTTCAGGGAAATGGCAGATGTATTTGTGCTCTGGATCGCATGGCCAGGGGACGTCTTTCTCGCCCGGGTCTAGTGGGTGACCGACGCTGTGCATGCAGGGGACGAAGGAACCATCAGTACCCAAGAGCTCAACTACCGCTTTGCCCATGCGCGTCATATGTTTCATATTGACAACGACATATGGTGAGTCAGTTATTTCTACACCGATTTGCGCAAGAGGCGATCCAAGCGGTCCCATACTGAACGGCACGACGTACATCGTGCGCCCCCGCATCGAATTCCTGAAGAAGTCCTTCAATATAATCTTGGCGGTTTCGGGCTCCATCCAATTATTGTTCGGTCCCGAGTCTTCCT
>CAZISK010000193.1:0-10732 GCA_964541355.1 uncultured Candidatus Obscuribacterales bacterium | reverse complement strand
AAGGGTAGACGCAGAATCGCTGTTTTGGTCCTTGACACCTGTTGGACGTCATTCATAATGAGAGTAACTGGAGGACCCAATCATGACTGAATCCAACTCTTTATTGGCTACGATTCGCGCGGAAATGCACGTTGGGTTTTCGGATATTAATAAGCGCCTCGATCAGACTAATGATCGCCTCGATCAGACTAATGATCGCCTCGACCATACCAACAATCACATGGAGCAGAGCTTCAATCAGATTAATGAGCGCCTCGATCAAACCAACGAACGCCTCGATCAAACCATCGAACGCCTCGATCAAACCATCGAGACACTCGAATCGTTTCGCGACGAAGTTAATCTTAAGCTATCAGGCATAAGCTCTCTTTTTCTCGCTTCAGAAAGCAACGTCAGAAAGATAGAAAAGAGATTGAGCAAAGTAGAGAATCGAGTGAAGAAGCTTGAGCATCGCGATAAGCCCGCCTGATGCTCAAGCTTCTTTATTGAAACAACACCCAATCTATGAGGGTTAATCGAATAACCTGGACCGGGCATATCGTATAGGCACCGAGTCTCTCAAGACCGTTGCTCAATTAACCGGTCGAGAACACGATGTCAGACGACAGCAATAAGAACAATCCACAGTATTCCCCGAGCCAAGAGGTGCGGGAGCTGGAAGAGACTGTTATTCGCATCGTGAGCGAATATGAGCCAAAAGCCGATAATGACGCGGGAAATGTGAACAAATCGGTGTTGCCGATTGATGACTCCGGTAACAGTCCAATTGGCAAGACGATCGCCGACAACATCGTGATCAAGGCCCTGGTCGGATCTGGCGGAATGAGCTGTGTTTATAGAGGTGTCCACACAACGCTCAAGCGTGAAGTGGCGGTAAAAATCATGCACGGTCACCTCCTATCCGAAGACAACGCTGTCATGCGTTTTATCCAGGAAGCGCAAGCGGTTGGGCGTCTCGATCATACCAACATCATCAAGGTCCACGACTTTCGTGCCGACGATGCAGGCAACTGCTTCCTGATCATGGATCTGGTAAAAGGCACGTCACTGCACGACACCATCGAGCAGTCCGGTCCACTCATGACGTCTCGAGCGATCGACATTTTCATGCAGGCTTGCGAAGGTCTCGAGCATGCCCACTCAAAAGGCATTGTTCATCGAGATCTAAAGCCAAGCAACATCATGCTCACGGTAACGACGGATGGCAAAGAACAAGCCAAAATTCTCGACTTCGGAATCGCGAAGATTTTGCCACAACAAGGCGACAAGCGTTACAAGCTCACCCAGACAGGAGAAGTTTTCGGAAGTCCGCTCTACATGAGTCCGGAGCAATGCATGGGTAAGACAGTAGATCACCGTTCGGATATCTACTCCATGGGTTGCCTGATCTTCGAAGCGTTGACAGGACAACCTCCTCTACAAGGCGCCAATGCATTCGATACGTTTTTCAAACACACGACTGAAATGCCTGCCAGTATCAAACAAACTCGTCCGGATTGCGACAACGCCAACGGATTCGACGCAATTATTTTAAAAGCAATGGCAAAGGATCCCAACCACCGATACCAATCGATGGCCGCGTTAAAAAAAGATCTCGAACAGTTGGCCGGACCGACGACCAACAAAGGCTGGATCGATAAAGTATCTGAAGACGTAGAGCTGGTGCGCCGAAAGCTGGCCGCACAACGCAATCAATTGTTGCAACTCAAAGTCATACTTTTTGCTATGGTATTTCTGATGGTGGCAGGCGCCGGTGGATTCTACTACTTCCACTCAATTCATCCGCCCGAGGAGCCATGGGAACATTTATTCGTGCAGGGACAGCAACTTTTTGATACCGGCAATTACAAGAAAGCCAACGACGTATTCGAGTCCGCCATCAAATCTGCCGTGTTGGACAAAGGCAAGCAACTTGCAGTGCTTCGTGAGTTGGTGGATATGCAGATTGCCGACAACAGCGGCGAGTTGAATAAGTACTCACAGCAACTAGCCCGGTTCGAACAACAACGAGACGAGAGTGTATGCTCTGAGCTGGATCAGCTCGTGCAACAATTCAAAAAGCAATCGCCGACGACACCAGCGGACCAACTCCAGGAGATTGCCCAGGAAATCAACGACAAAACCAACCTCTTGCAAAACCCGGGAGCCGGCGCAAAGGAGAGAATAACTACAGCATTGCAGACTGTTCTAAAAACCTTCGAGCAGTCCAATTCGACGGAACACAATCTCGCCTATGCACGGGCTCTCGACAATCTCGCCGCCAGCTATTATGCCAACACCGACTACAGTCAGGCGATTCCACTATACGAAAAAGCCACGCGACTTCTTAGATCAGAGGCTGCTGTCGATCCAAGCATCATGACCAACTATCTGCGGGCTCTAACCTCTCTTGCATTTTCCTACAGCAACTCTGGCCAACTGGCAAGCGCAGAACAGACATTCAAAAAAGTGGTGTCAGAGGCTAGAAAAGCACCAGCCCTCGGAACAAGCAACGTCTTCGTGAATAACTCAAAAATGGCGTTCAGCAAATTTGTCATGGCAGAATTTCTGCTCTATGTCAAAAAGGACTATTCATCAGCTCGGACCAACGTACAGGAAGCGATTAGAGTCTTCGAGTCCCTCTCCACACCCGAGCCTGAATCACAAGCGAAGAGCTATGCTCTACTGGGCATCATCGAACTCCACGACGGCAATCGCAATGAAGCACAGAAAAATTTCGAGAGTGCGAAAAACATATTTGAGACGTTACCTAATAAGACCAGCACATTATGGCCGGAGACTCTGGTCGGCTTGGCAGACATCAATTTTGCAATGGGAAATTACGCTGCCGCACAACCACTTTATAGACGAGCTTTCGCCGTAGGTCTTCGCTTCGTGCCGCGATTCAGCCCGACTCTCGACAGATGTTTTGCCAAGCTTCTGGAAATCAACCAACCAACGAAATCGAAGGATGAAAGCCTGTCCGAACTGCTCCAACTAGGTACACTGCGCTTACAACTTGATACCACTCAATACGGCGAGGACAGCTTGATTGCAATTGGGGACCTATTACAATTGTCAGACTTGATGCGAAAACACAGGGAGATTGAGAAAGCAGCAGATTATCTCGAGAAGGCCAAGGCAGCCTGCAAGAGATCTGGAAGGTCTAACAGTTGGGAAGGAGTCCAGATTTTGCTGAAGGAGGCATTGCTCAAATTCGATAGCGGAAAAAGAATTGAGGGAGAAGCAGTGTTTCGCGAACTGACTACAATCTCCGCAAGTCTAAAATCGACCGCCGCCCAACACAAGACCTTGATTCAAGAATGTATTGTCCAGCTCAAGCTTCGCCTGGCAGACAAGCCAGAATTGCAGACACAGCTCCGGCAACTGCTCAGCGAACTGTAAGCCACGCTACAAAAGCCGGGTTTGCCGTCGAATTTATCTTCTGCCGGATCGGATGCGACAATCAAAGTGGTATGTATGTGTACAGGGATTCGTTCAAGGCAGGGCTCAGGAATGTACCGCAGGAGAGCGCGCAATAGTACTGGCACCGCCGCTCTATCGGCTGAGTTTGTATCGGCTTTAGTCGTATTTATTTTGATCATCCTTTTCCCAATGATCGACCTGATCTGCCTGACTACAGGGGCAGCGACCGTATACTTGACGGCAAAGCACTGTGCCTCAAAAGCCGGGTCATCTCCTACTTTTTCAGATGCACTGAAGAACGCCGAAAGTGCAGCCTATCAGATGGAAAAATCAGGTTTTGGTGAGTTTGCCAAGCTGTATCCGGTTCACGGTTTCAACGACTCCGGCATGGATTTGTACATTACCGAGACGAACATCAACACCAACGTCAGCACCAGGACCGGCCCCAATTCACCCTTCGTAAGTGTACTCGACACTCAAAACTGCATTTATTCTTATGACGCAGAGGTCACGTACAAGGTTGGTCCATTCGTAAAATTGAGATGGGTGCCGTTCATCGGAAGCGTGCCTGGCTTGGGACGAGCCGCACCACTGACATTCACAGCCAGCAGCCATATCGAGCATCCAGACGGTTTGCTTGATGGCGGTTCACCTATCCTTCCAGTGAGGCAACGGGGCCCCGACTTCGACGCGGTTGAAGCCGCCGAAGCGGGCGGCGGAACCACCACCGACTGAGGTGTACTGAACTCCTGAGCCTTAATGACTAAACAAGAAGTTCTCAGCTCTGATCCGGCAGCTTACACCGCAGCCGAAAACATGCTCAAGGATAGGCTCAAAACGATGGGTAACGATGCCAATTGGTATTGCAACTCATTCAATCCGTATCCGATGGTGATTTCGCCAAAGGAACTCCTGCATCAAAATCGCTTGCAGGCTTGTTTGCATCGAGCCATTAGAGCAATCGTCGACCATTACCAGCTAGACGAACGACTGAGGAGGTTGCTGAGCGTTCCGGAGTCCGTGGATTTCTTGTTGGAAGAGGTTCAACAAAAGGAATATGATATCGGGAGTTATCGACCCGACTTTCTCTACGATACTACTGGTAGTATCAAAATATGCGAGATCAATGCTCGTTTTCCGCTCAACGGATATTTCATTTCACATTATCTGGGACAGTGCGTTCCCAAGTTGTCTTACATTCCCGCTAGCCTACGACCAATTCAAGAGCTCGATGATATTCCGGATACCTTCATGAATCGCTTCAAACCAGAGTCAAGTATCGCGGTCATCAAGGGAAGAGAAAAGGGTTGGGACATTCACTTTTTTACGCACGAACTTGCCGCGCACAATTTTACCTTCAGAGAGTATGCGCCGGAAGAGTCGCACCTGGCAGGCGAAAGCGATGGTTATGTGCTTGAATTGCATCAGGACGAACTGGCTAATCGACTGGAGACAATCAAAGACACAGCCAATTCGCGACCCGGATTCAACGACATCCGAACAATTTTCTTGGTCCACGACAAGCGCTTACTGGCGGTTTTTCACGACCAGTCGATTATGGCGGACTATGTCTCAGAAGACGATAGGCTCATGCTGAAGGACAACGTTGCCGAATCTTATGTTTTATCATGCGCACCAGATATGGTGCACCAAGCGCGCTCGAACAGGGCGGAATGGGTGATCAAGCCGAATCTCCTGGGTAAGGGTGAGGGCATGCTGATCGGCGCAAATATGCCTCAGGAATCCTGGGAACGTGCGCTAGACGATCCAACTCATTCAGACTTCGTATTGCAACGCTTCGTCGAACAAAGAAAGTTTCCAATCTTGTTACGGGTCAACGACCGCGTCAGCGAAGCCAGACTCAACGTGGTCGGAACACTGCTATGCTTTGACGATCACTTTCTCGGCACAGGCATCTATCGCGCTTCGCAAAATGATATTGTTAACGTGGCCGGTGGTGGCGCAATATTGTTCCCGATGTTGACAGATGAAGAGCATACAGAAAAAATTGGATGATATCTTCAAGATAGCTCGCCGGCACCCATTCTATGCGGAGCGCTACGCGAACGCGGGTTCGTTTATGGATGCGCCTTTGACCAACAAGGCGCAACTCTATAGCGGTATCGAAAAGATGCTCAGCCAGGGTCGCTCCTCGCGTGAGGGAATATACCTAAGCCCCACCGGTGGTAGCGTGCCGAGTAAATTGCTCTATTTCCCGACCGATGTCTATGATAATGAGATGCAAAGGCGCATGTTGTCCCCATACTTGATCGAAGAGGAAATATTTACTAGGTCTACGATCGCGCTGAATCTCTTCGGCAGCAATCTCATGTACAGAGCACTCGAGATTTTCAATGACTTTTGCCAGCGTGCTCATGGGACGGTGCTGCCCGCAGGCTCGCAATGCCCGGATGAGCTGGCATGCAACATAGCGGCTCGATTTGGCGCAGATACCTTGATCGGAAATCCGTCACGAGTTTTGCAATTTGCCCGATACGTCGAGTCACAATCGATACCAATGAAATTCGACAAGCTTATTTGGGGAGGAGAGGCGCTTCAAGACCACAAGGCGAACTATCTTAAGCGTGTCCTCGGGCTACGTCAGATCTGCGCAATCTACGGCTCCGCCGAAGCAGGTATCTGGGGATACCAACCTGAGGACCTTCCACTCAATTGCTACCTTTACCCGCAAGAATTAATTCACATTGAAATCGCCAATCCAGATCAAGAAGGCTTCGGCAATATGGTTCTTACCAATCTGGTACGCAAGCGGAATCCACTCTGCCGCTATGATTCCGAAGACGTTGGAAGAATTACACAACAACTTGTTCGAAGCAAAAAACTCTGCGTCCTCGAGTTCAAGGGGCGCACCACCAACTCATTTCAGGTTGGCAGTGAGTACTTTTCAATTAACGACTTTCAGAGTTCATTAGAAGGCTTGCTGGAGTTTCAGATTAGCATTTCATACGACATTGAGCGTCATCGAGACATCATTGACTTTCATCTTGTTGCTCCGACAATCGAATTTGAAATGGCTCATAAGGAACGCATAGAGTCAGAGATTCGAGAAATAGTACAGAGCCAGGACAGCTTATTCACTACAAACGTTCAGTTCGTTGAGATTTCAGCTTTGAAGCGAAGCTCAACATCGCAGAAAGTCTTGAAAGTCCTGGACAACCGGTGATTAGTGCTATCACGTCATTAACCATGGTTGCCGAAGGTGTTATCCTATCAGTTTCGATCTCAATAAACGCTGTTGCTGCAACATACTCTCTTCGGTAAACTGATATAGCTACCTTGCCTGAGTAAGAACAAAAGTAAGACCTATGTTGATTCCCGAACAGTGCATTTTCACATTCGATAAAGGTTTTGCTATCGACGCCTGCCGAAAGGCATTAGTCGACAACGGCATTGTCCTGATCAAAGCGATGGATGGCGACGACGAGGGGCGAACCATGCAGCTGATCGTCTCTAAGTTAGGCATGGTTGGTGTGTATGATCAGCGTGGCACCAGCATCTGGGACGTCCGATATGATGACAGCGTCGACCAAGAAAAAGGAACCAGATCGTTAACTGCCAAAGAGTTTCCCGTTCATACGGACGGCTCATTCGAGACCCCTCCTCCAAAATTCGTAGCGTTATTCTGCGTAGAAGAAGATCGACTCGGGGGCGGAGAGACGTTGTTCGTCGACAGCGGTGACATACTGCCACTGTTGAGCGAAACAACGAAGGAGACTTTGAAAACTGAGAAATTCAAGCTAAGAATACCGCATGAGTTTTTCAAGGGTCAGGATTATAAAGAAACACCTCTATTGGACGAGTCCGGGCGGCTCAGATTTCGTCGAGATATCATACAGGTGGACGACACCGCACCGCATATGGTTCAGGCTGTGGAAGAGCTGGACAATCTAATCAATTCCGAGAAGCATGCAAAACCGCTAATGATCCGCAAAGGCGAGATTGTAGTTTTCGATAATTCCCGCTATCTTCACGGTCGTCGCAAGGTGGAGGATAATCGACGACACCTCAAGCGCATGTGGTTCCACCTCAGAGAAGATTGAAGTTAGAATGCGCGCGGTCGAACAGGTCGATGCCCGCGCTCTTTGCCCAGATCGACATCCGGAACGAGTTCGTTAAAGAGCAGCAGGAGAGCAGAGACTAATCCAGCTTTGCCGGCCAATCCAAGCGCTCGTGACTTGATGTCGCTGCAGTATTTCGGACCTTCACCGATTTTCATCGCACTAGAATATCCTTCTCTCAGACCTCGTAGCTGTTCCAGACTGGCCATGCGCTCATGGAGCCCTTCTAACTCACCTTTACACCTTTGCACCTCGTCAACAAGAGACTTCTCCTCGGCCTGCCGTCTCTTATTCTCGACATCCTGAATTTGCTCAGCGGTGGTTTTGATGTCGGTGGCGATTCGCTCTTCGCTGAGCCCAGCCAAGCGCTCCGCGATCTGTCGTGGATCGAGCGCAACGAGATCGACCCTGGTCTCGTGCGTGACTCCGCGACTATCCGTGACATGGAGCGTGACTCGCTCGGACGTCCGTAACGGAGTACCAGCGTCGGCAGGCGCTCCCAGAGTGCCATGACGCTCTCCGGTCACCGCCTCTGAGCTGCCCGCCGCTTTCGACGGCGCAGGCAACGCACCGGATGCGCCACCAGCTGTCGGTCCGTGCGATTGGACGGTTCCACGAGCTTCACGTGCCAACTCTGCCACACGATCGATTCTCGATTCGTTGGCGAGCAGATGGGCGGCGTCCTGCGAAAGCAGCTGGTCGATTCGAGTAGTCGGAACTCCCGCTTCTTTGAGCGACAGTATCTCCGCAACCAGCTCGTTCTTGCCCATCTTCAGCAAGACATCGATGCCGCTCTTAATATCAGGGAATTGCTGCCCGCGTTGACGCAGACTTTCGGGTCCTTCGTCTCCAATCGGCACTCTCGTTTTCTGGTCGCGGTTTTCCTCGGTTCGAACTGGTTCAGATTTACTCTCAACCGATTGGGGCGTGCTCTTAATCTCTGGTCTTCCTGTCTCTTCGAAAAGTCCAGATTCGATAAGAGGAATGCCGCGCGTCAGACAATCGTTGAGAATGCATTTGTCCGTGCTGATGCCAGCCTTGTCCATTAGGTTCTTTACGTAGTACAGACAGTCAGCAGGAGGCCGATAGTGACCGGAGCCGTTATTTATCTCGGAAAGGAACCATTTCCCATCGGCGCCCTTATTGAATGCAATCTCTCCCGCTCCATAAATGTTGCGACCGCGGGCAAGCTCCGAATGAGCCGCCCTACCGGAAACATCACCACGGAAGATCTCTTCACTCAGAATGACCTCACCTTCAGCGGTGACGGCATAGGCAAATTTAATAACGTTCTGCTCAGAAACCGACATGCTCTTAGCGATCTTGTCGTATTCGCCTTGACCACCCAGAGTTTCGATGTACTGCTTGAGCAGCCTCTCTCTGCTTTCTTGAACTTGCCTGTCGTATCCTTCCGACTTGGTTTGCAACTCCTTGATGATCGAGCCCTTGTCGGCGTTGGGCTTGCGCATAGCATTATTGAGTTCACCTAACTCTCTCTTTTTCTCCTGGGCGATCTCGTCACAAACTTTTTCGAGCCGAGCGATCTCGGGCTTATGAACCTCGAGCCCCTGGTGTCGACCTCTAAGCGACCTGAGATCGCGAGTCTCTTCCACACTCAAAGAGCTAGGGTCTTTAGCACTGAGCTCCTGGTAACGTGCCTCGAGTTGCCCGACCTGCGATTTGCACCTTTGCAGATTCTCGACAAGCAAATTGAATCTCGACTTTTCGACCTGCTTGTCCGGGACTGCAATGTGCTGATCGCGTGTGCCGCTCACCGGATCGTAGATCTCGAGGTTGATGGTCTTGCGATCCTGCTTCGCCAGGTACTCCATAACTTCGCCGGCTTTCTTGAAGCGCCCCTGGTCATCATACGATCTGCCCCGTCTCGCGCCGCCCTTATGCACTTCCTGAATAGCATCCATCAATATGTGCTCCAAATCGAGAGAAACACCTTCAGGATGGCCTCTGTATTCCAACCTCTCTCTTTCTTTTTGCGCTTCCAATTCACTCGGCGAGCCGATCCTGGCTTGTTCGTAGTCACGAATCTTTTGAGCACGCTCTAAGGCAAGATCGACTACTTCTTTCATCTCCTTTTCTGTTTCCAAAACATAACCAGACTTGGCCTTGGTCATCTCGGGGTTTTGCTTCAAGAAATCCTGATACTCTCGCAGAGCGTGATCGATAAATTCGCGGGTGGCAAATTCACTATACGCCGAACGCGGATTGGCAGTATTGATCTTGTCGCTATTGGCCTTATCTATGAGCTGTTCATGAACAGTTGCGCGGCGCATCGAATTGTATTTGTCGAACAATTCCAGATCGCGGATTTGAGTCAAATCGGAAAGATATGGCTGCAGTTCGGGCGGAGCGTTCTTCACATCGGAACCAGATATAATGGCACCAATACTACGGTCGAGCTTGGCTTTCTCTATACCCCTTATAACAAGCTTGTCCTGCTCCGTATAAGCTTTATCGTCGTTGCTGAATTTCAGACCGTTATTCTTCTCTGATCGCTTGATTACGAACCTGTAGTCAGCGCCGCTTGGCAGTTGCAAGTTGTAGATAATCTCCACGTCCGGTGCGGCACTCCGGTCGCCGACACGCATACCGTTGACCCAGGGAAGGAAGTCCGGATTGATCCGACCACTGACTTCAATGGTCGCACCCGATACAAGTCCGGCCGTTATGGCTTTCTGGTACTTCAACACCTGGTTATGCTGTTCGACAAGCGAACCATACTGTCGTCGCGGATAAGCCTTTACTTCGTAAACATATGGAAGACCATCGCGCATTATCGGGACATCCAGGCTGATCGAACCGGGCAGCTTTTTATGCGGGGGTTGGCTGAAGTCTTGAGCGTCCGAAGGGTACCCATCGTACTCAAACTTCGGAGTGACAGCGGCTTTGAGATCGACTGTCTCCAATCCCTGCTCGCTCGTAGATTGTATTCGAGACATCTCGAAGAGCAACCCTCTGACGTGCGCAATCCTGTCTACCGGATCCGGCCGGTTGACGCACGATTTTAAGCTCTGCACATAGTCGGCTTTATCCTGGCTCGACATTTTATCAAACAGTTCGACAAATCTATCTCGCTCCACCTGACTCGGTATTTTATTCAATTGTTCTTGTAGTCGGGACTCCAGCGATAGGGAAGATGTCTTTGGTTGCAAATCGGATAGCGAACGTTGCAACTCTTGCTTCTGTTCGACCAGCTGTCTGCGGACCTCGCGCTCAAGTCCTTGCTGGCG